>JAWOEM010000082.1:0-14469 GCA_046482785.1 Salinivirgaceae bacterium | reverse complement strand
TGTGGCCGTTAAGGTGAAGGGCAAAAGTGTTGCCCGGCAGTCGCTTGATAAATATTCCAATCGGTTTAGCAGTACATCCAAAACCGTACAATATAAATTCGATAATTCTACCACCTTCGATATTGAACAATGCAATTTTAACTGGGTTACCCATTTAATTCCGACTGAAGCAGATATAGCTAGTCCATTTCAATACGCTTCCGTAATTGACGATTTTCTTGTGTTTGGCAACAATCTCGATATGATGAAAACCATTTGTCGAAATACGGTGTTGCAGCAAAACATGAAGGCTACCTATCAGTTTCAGGAGCATGCCTCGTTGCTTTCCTCTTCGTCGGGGCGGTTTATTTATTCCAATTTCAATCGCAAAAGCTTACGCCATTACTATTCAGAATCGGTTACCAACTTTCTGCATAGTGTTGGATTATTCGATTTGTATCATACCGTTGCATGGCAAAGTACCGGAAGTGGAGAGCATATTTATAACCACATTATTTTATACCGATCGGAGCATGAACTAAGCAAGAGTAATGTGCGCTGGAAAACCAAACTGAAAAGTTCGGCATCGTTAAAGCCGGTGGTAGTTAAAAATCACAATTCAGGTAGAGAAGAAATTATTATTCAGGATGAAAAGAATTTTCTTTACCTCATTAATGCCAAAGGACGAGTATTGTGGGAGAAAATGCTCGATGGCCAAATCATGAGCGAAATTATTCAGGTTGATAAATACAAAAACGGCAAATTACAATACCTTTTTAATACTGCCGGAAAAATATATTTGGTCGACCGCAATGGAAACGATGTAGAGCGCTTTCCCGTAAATCTTAGCGTGAATGCATCTGCCGGATTGTCGGTTTTCGATTACGATAATTCTCGCGATTATCGGGTGTTTATTCCCCTGGAAGATAGGCGCGTGCGGTTGTACGATATTGATGCAAATATTGTAGCCGGATGGGATTTTACCAAGGCCGATGCCGTAGTGAGGTCGCCCGTTCAGCATTTTCGGTTCGACAGAAAAGACTTTATCGTTTTTGCCGATTCATTAAGGCATTACATTCTTAATCGTACGGGGCAACATCGGGTTAACCCTGATGTGCTGTTGGGGAAAGCTGCTCAAAATGAAGTGTTTTTCGATTCGCGAAAAGCACGTTGGGTTTCGTCCACACCAAATGGGATACTTATGTATATCAATCTTGCCGGAGAGGTGAAACAGAAGGCTGTCGATACGTTATCACGTTCCCATTATTTTTTGTATGAGGATTTAGATCGCGACGGCCATAAAGACTACGTGTTCGTCGATGGAAAAACACTAAATGTATTTGGTAGCAATTATAAATTGATGTTTACGTATACTTTTCAAAATGCTATTCAGGAGCCTCCCGCTTATTACTTGTTCTCAAGGCATAAGGCCGGACTTGGTATTGTCGACAAAGTTGCCGGAAAAGTTTATATGTTTAATCAGAAAGGAAAACAATTTGAAGGCTATCCCTACCCGGGAATTACACCGTTCACCATCAGTTTAATGCGCGGAGTTTCCGGTTTTCAGCTGATTGTAGGTAATTTTGATGGATTTTTGTATAATTATCAACTAAACTAGTTTGTTATGGAACATTTTTTTGCAGCATTTTTAGTAGTGGCGATTATGCTCGAAATGTATGAAATAAATTTTGCACGAAAGCTTGTTTCCAAAGGAAATGTACGCATACAATCGCTTACTGCTATAGTCTCTTCAGGGCTCCTGTATGCGCTTTTTGTTTTTATGGGCTGGCTCGCAAGCGATTTAACTCCTCAGTTTAGTGCGCTTATGAAAGATGTGCTTGCTGCCGGAGCTATTCTTATACTTGTTGCCTATAGCTTTATTCGAAATAAGCGTTATCGCAAAGCCGACAATGTTGTTTACGGAAATTTCTCTCTATTTATTCTGCTGACTATTGGGCGAAGCATTTTACACCTGATTACCGGTTTCGTAATTGGACTGCTGGGGGTTAGCATTGAATGGTTTTATCAGGGTTTTCTGCTCGGAGTGGTTTTATTTGGAGCTGCAGTAATGTTAGGTAAAAAACCGGCAGAGAAAATTTTTGGTATTAGAGTTGGATACATTAAAATTATATCGTACATCATAGCTGCGGTTTTAGTATTTTTTTAATTTAAGTACAATGGGTATTTTAAAATTTTTGTTAATCGTATTTGCGATTTTTTACATAATTATATTGATTGGTCGGTATTTTCTCTACCGATTTATCAAAAAAAGCAAGGAGCGATTTAATCAGCAGGCTAACCAACAACAGCGGCGCACTCGCTCCGATGGAACCACTTACGTGGAATATCAACCAAAGGAAAAAAAGAATATTCCCAAAGATGAAGGCGAATATGTCGATTATGAAGAAATAAAATAATGGTTGTGTTTGGAGGCCAAAAAATCTTTACTATATTTGCAATCCCAATTCAAGCCCGGATGGCGGAATTGGTAGACGCGCTGGTCTCAAAAACCAGTGGGCTTAGCCCTTGCCGGTTCGATCCCGGCTCCGGGTACAAAATCAATTTGGAGCAAGAGTCTCGAACAATAGACTCCCTCCAAATTGATTTTTTCTTTTGTCGCTTTTTCACACTCACACAGAAATTTAAGTTCCAAAAATTATTTCAATACCAAAACTTAGCAGTTTTTTATAAAAACCCTTACAAGTTTTTGGGGGCAAAGGTCGTTGGTTTTTCACCGGCCTTTTTTCGTATATTTGTTTTTCTCAACTGTGTACCTTTCACCAATAATACAACTACCACTTATATGTAGTTGTATGGTGCACAAATGGGCATGGTCTAGGTATTTCCGTAGAATGGCTTGTTTAATCAGTACAAATAAAAACCAATGAACCACCGCGATAAAAATCAGAAGCAGTTGCAATTCGATAAAAGCTATCTCGAAATGGCCAAAATTTGGGCGCAAAATTCTTACTGTAAACGTAAACAGGTAGGTGCCTTAATTGTTAAAGATCGACAAATTATCTCCGACGGATTTAATGGTACACCTGCCGGATTCGAAAATGTTTGTGAAGATGAGAACAACATCACCAAACAATACGTTCTTCATGCGGAAGCAAATGCAATAACCAAAGTGGCCAAAACAAATAATAGTAGCGAAAATGGTACGCTTTATGTCACAATGTCACCCTGTATTGAATGTTCAAAACTAATTATACAGGCGGGAATTAAACGTGTGGTTTTTGCCGTATTATATTCAAACCACGAAGGGTTGGAGCTTTTAAAACGTGCAGGAGTAGAAATTGTGCATTTAAAATAACTATAAACAAGACCAATGATAAATTGAGCATTATGATTAAAAATAAATTTAGTAAAATTCTTTTCCCGCTAACTATTGCCATTGCAATTCTTGCTGGCTTATTTGCACACAAATTCTTTTTTTCTACCACGCAGGTTGTTCATAAACCAACCGATAGTATTACCAAAATAGATCAGTTACTTCGAAAAATCGCAATAGACTACGTCGACCCAATGGATTATGATTCCATTCAGGAATTGGCCATCCCCGATATTGTGGAAAACCTCGATCCGCACTCGTCGTATATTCCTGCCCGACTTAAAAAAGAAGTTGATGCTCCCCTGCAAGGCGCATTCGATGGTATTGGTATTCAATTTAATATGCGTAACGATACCGTAATGGTGATTCAGCCCATAGTCGGAGGCCCCAGCGAAAAAGTTGGAATTATGGCCGGAGACCGTATTGTAAAAGTAAACGATACGCTTATTGCCGGTGTAAATATGTCTACGCGTAAAGTTATGAAACGCTTAAAAGGAAAGCGTGGAACGAAAGTTACTGTTAGTATACGGCGTCCGGGAGCTGATGAATTGATCGATTTTGAAATTGTACGCGATAAAATTCCAATTTATTCCGTCGACGTGGCCTATATGATCGATGACGAAACCGGATACATTAAAGTAAATAAATTCTCGCGAAATACATACAGTGAGTTTATGCAAGCCGCCAATAAACTGAAAGCTAAAAAAATGAAAAACCTGGTTGTCGACCTTCGCGCCAATGGCGGTGGCGTTATGGAGCCGGCAGTTAGAATGGCCGACGAGTTTTTGCAGCCCGGAAAAATGATTGTTTACACCGAAGGGAATAACCGACCCAAACAAGAATACCGATCATCGCGCCAAGCATTCCTTGCAAATATTCGCGTAGCAGTGCTTATTGATGACTGGTCTGCTTCGGCCTCCGAAATTTTTGCAGGAGCATTACAAGACAATGACAAAGGCATAATAGTTGGAAGGCGGTCTTTTGGGAAAGCACTTGTTCAAGAACCTTTCTATTTCGACGATGGTTCAGAACTTCGAATAACCGTAGCCCGGTACTATACACCAACCGGCCGATCGATACAAAAGCCATACGAAAACGGAGATGAGGAAGCCTACAGAGAAGATATTACCCGACGGTACCTCAATGGTGAGTTTTCTCAAGTCGATAGTACACAATTTGCAGATAGCCTACGCTACGAAACACCAAAAGGGAAAATTGTTTATGGCGGAGGCGGTATCATGCCCGATATTTTTGTGCCGGTAGATACCACTGCAGGCAGCGATTTCTTATACGCCGTGCGTCGTAAAGGCTTAATGTACTCCTTTGCTTACGATTATACCGATAAGAACCGAGCCGAATTAAGTGCCTTTGAACAGCACGAAAAGCTTTTCCAACATATCAAAAACAAAAATATATTGAATCGATTTGTGGCTTATGCCAAAAAGAAAGGTGTAACTCCGAAAGGTGACGATTTGGCTGTGTCGGGTGAGGTAATTCGCATTCAGGTAGCCGGACTAATCATCAGAAATATTCTTAGTGATGACGGTTTTTATCCCATTATTCATCGGATAGATAATACGTTATCGCGAGCTATTGAAGAATTGGAGAAATAAAAACGCAACTTGCATCCCGGCTTTTAGCGAGCACCGGGATGCTATTTTTAAACTTTACTTAATTGTATATTCTGAGATACCGGCCATCAAACATGGTTTTATACTGATTTAACGGAAACTTGCTTGGGCCTTCTATCAATGAGCCATCCTCAATGTAAAACCTGCTTTTACATGAATCGCACTCCATAAACAATGTGTTGTCGGGTATTACGGTAACACGAGTATTATATTCGGCCTCGTACGGACACGTACGTTCAATTGCTGAAAACTCGTTAAAGTTTTTGCGGTATAAAATAATCCCGCTTAACCCCCCGGTAATATTTTTGTAGCTCCCGGGAACCAGATCGTTGTAGCTGGCATCATTCAAATCGATGGTAATATTAACATAAACATCCGGAACCGGATTTTCCTTATCCTTACAACTTAATAGGAAAAGTAAAAGAAAGAGTAGAATGGTATATTTAGGTATGTTAGTCATAATATTAAGTTAAATCGTGATTTTCTAAGAGTTATTGTGCTTCTAGCGTATTTTAAGGTACTTATGTGCGTAGGTTATTTTTTGACCTACAAACTAAATCCCGCAAGGATTTAATTTTTCATGGTCAAAACACTTGTGGAATTTAGGTTTGAGTACAATATTTTAGGTGTTGTACAATGTGGTTTTATATTGAAAATCTTTTCGGAAATCATATTTTTATAAATGGAATTGTATATTTGCATACACAATAATATATACTATTTATACTTTGATTTGTTGCAAAAATACATTAATATTACGAATTAAACAGATTTTACTATTGGGTGCCATTTTTTTTTTGCCGGGTGCGCATCTACTAGTAACGTATCGTATTCCATAGATCAAGGAAAAGTTGGGAAGAGCGGACGTGTGGGGTTAAAATTTCGGATTGAACGATTCAAAGAAAAGAGAGAGCAGCGAAAAGAGCAACGAATTGAGCAAAAAGCCATTCGTAAAAACGAAAAGGCTATTCGAAAGTTTAATCGGAAATTTCAGGATAAGCGCGCAAAGAAAATGATGAAGAAAAGTGCGTGGCGTTCCAAAAGGATAAGCAAAAAAAAACATCCGGTTCACTTTTTTGAACGGGTAAAATTGAGTTATTATAAATATGGAAGATTATTTAGAAACGGTTATTACGGTTTTGATCGGATTAGGCGCATACTTGATAAGCGTTATCAGCCGCGGCAAAAAGGGAAACGCCGCAGCCAGCTCCGCAGCCGATTTCGAGATGCCTTCGAATCCGGAATTCGAGCAGGAGAACAAGCAATCGAGTGGTTCGGAGATATACCACACAGACTATCCCGGGACCGACCATGATGCCGATATTGTAGGATCAACAAACGAAATGTCTAACCATAAATATTCAGCTATGAGAAAAGATGAATCATCAATTAACGACCCTCCTGTGCCGCAAATGACAGAACCACCGGAAATGGCCAAGTATTCCACTTCAGGTGAGGTAATTACAACACGTAAGGTTACCAGAAAACCGTTTAATGCGAAAAAAGCAATCATTTACGATGCTATTATTAATCGTAAATATTTTTAACGAAATGTTAGCTTCTTGTTAACTTTTCCTCGCTTTTTTTGGTTATGTGGGTATTTAATAATTATATTTACCCTTTCAAAATTGGATAGTTCTAAATAAAAATAAGTGATTATGTTAAGAAAGATACTCTATGTAGTTCTTGCTCTGATCTCTGCGAGCGCCCTTTACGCCCAGTCCGGGTCTGTGAAGGGGACAGTTACAGATGCGGAGACTAATGAGCCGATCCCTTTTGCCAATGTGGTGGTGGAAAGGAATGGGAATCAAGTTGCGGGTACCATCACAGATTTTGATGGTAAGTACACAATTAAACCGGTTCCTTCCGGTAAATTCGACGTGCTCGTGTCAGTCGTAGGTTACCAAAAGAAACAAATGTCTGGTGTAACAGTAAACGTCGACCAAGTTCGTTTCCTCGATATCGAAGTTAATTCGGTATCTATTCAAATCGATGAAATCGAAATTGTTGAGTACAAAGTTCCGCTCATCGATAAGGATAACACACAAACCGGGGGTACAGTAGCTTCCGAAGACATTGCAAAAATGTCAGGCCGTTCGGCCGAGTCGGTTGCTGCTACTGTAGGCGGTGTATATCAGGAAGACGGAGAAATTAAATCGGTACGTGGTGCACGCGAAGATGCAACCACATATTACATCGATGGTATTAAAGTACGGGGATCCAAAGGAATGCCCAAATCTTCCATTGAAGAAGTATCGGTAGTAACCGGAGGTTTAGCCGCCAAGTACGGCGATGCTACAGGAGGTGTTATTAGTATAACCACGAAAGGCCCCTCACGGAGCTTTTTCGGAAGTGTAGAACTAATGACTTCTGTAGATGGATACTTCGATAACCTTGCGGCAGTGAGCATGTCGGGGCCACTGTATTCAAAGAAGACTACAGATCCCGAAGATCCGACAAAAGTAAACAAAGAAACTATTGCCGGATATTTCTTTTCTGCAGAAGCTACTTACTCAAAAGACTCCAGACCTTTTAATGATGTGTGGAAAGTGAAGGATAATGTGGTAGACGATCTCTTGGCCAACCCTGTTGTACCCGATCCTTATTCTCCTTCTACTATTCTTTCTGCTGAGTATCTGCGACCGAACGATTTTGAAAATGTTCAGGCAAAGGAGAATGCTCAAAATTACGGAGGTAATTTTTCAGGAAAAATTGACATCAAGCCTTTTGAAGGAGCCAACATTACATTGGGCGGAACATTTAACTTTACACATAATAATGCCTTTGTTAGAAGTTACCAGTTTATGAACTGGGAAGAGAACCCTCAAACGAAGGACTATACTTGGCGTTCTTACCTCAGATGGACTCAGCGATTCAAAAACGAAGAAATCTCTGAAGACCAACAAGCTTCCCTAATTACGAACGTTTATTATACAGCTCAAATCGATTTTAGCCAAAACTTCGGAGGTTTGGAACACGAAACATATGGTGATGATTTATTCAAATACGGTTATTATGGGGAGTATGATATTCGCTCACTCAACACCTATGAATATGGCCAAGATGAAACAACTGGTTACACAGGATATTTGCACAACGGATTTATTGAAACACTCGATACCGTAACTTCAACAAGTCTTAATCCTGCAGCTGGTCGGTATAATGAGCTTTACTATGAGAACTATAACCCCAATAATAATACGACTTTCATGCCTACGGTAACAGATCTTTTGTTAGGCGGAGGGTATATTAACGGAGATCAGTTTCAAGGTATTCAGTTACCGCAACTAGGTACTATTGCCACACCTGGAACCATTTATAATGATTACTACACATACGATAATCAGCAGTTTCGTTTGTCTGCTAGCGGTTCAGCAGATATTGGCGATCATGCTTTTTCTGCCGGTCTGGAATTTGAAATGCGTTTCGACCGTCAGTATCAGGTTAGCCCACGAGGAATTTGGACTCTTGCTCGCCAATATATGAACGATCATATCAAGGAATTGGATTTTAGTAATGCTCAACCTGGATATGTTACCGACCAGAATGGTGATATCGTGTTAGACCCTTATGGTAATCAGGTTTTTAATGACACCGTTGACTACGCTCGTCAAGTTGCTTATAATAATCAGTACTTATTCGACTATAACCTTCGACAAGCACAGGGTCTTGAAGATGATGAGTGGGTAAATATTGATGGTTATGATCCTGAAGATATGGACGTTTCCTATTTCAGTGCAGATGAATTGATTAATAATGGAAACAACTTAATTTCTTATTATGGATTTAACCACAAAGGCGAAAAGGTTGGTCTAGATGTAGGCTTCAATGACTTTTTTACTGATAGTTATGAATTGTACAACGATCCAACAAATCCGTCTAATTCTGTAACCATCTTTAATCGCGAAATTCCCGTTTATCAGCCAATTTATGCTGCTGGATATATTCAGGATAAATTTGCTTTTAACGATTTGGTTTTTAACGTTGGTCTACGACTAGATTATTACGACTTGAATCAGAAAGTGCTAAAAGACAAATATGTGTTTTATGATACCTATAAAGTTGGTGATGAGGGACTGAATTATAATGGTGAAATACCAAGTACCATTCCCGATGGAGCCACCATTTATGTGAGTGATTATACCGACAACGTTGTGGATATTACGGGTTACCGCGACGGTGAGACCTGGTATACTGCTAATGGCACCCAAGCAAATAGTCCTTCCGCCGTAAGAGGTGGCAAGGGAATACAACCTTACTTGAAAAATAAGGAAGGCGATAATGTGGGAAGTGATCTTTTCCTTGACGCATTTGAAGATTATACCCCGGAAATTGTGCTTATGCCAAGGATTTCGTTCTCTTTCCCTATTTCTGATGAGGCATTGTTTTTTGCACATTATGATATTCTTACCAAGCGGCCTGGTAATTTTCAATCTCGCCTAAATTACATCGATTATCTTAGTATTAACAACCGCACAGGAGCTGTTATTAGTAATCCAAACCTACGGCCCGAAAAAACAATTGATTATGAGTTAGGTTTTCAACAAAAAGTTGGAAAGACTAGTTCTATCAAGTTGTCGGCATTTTATCGTGAAATGCGCGATATGGTTCAAGTACGTAATTTACAAGGAGCCTTTCCTGTTAATTATTTAACGTACGACAATATTGACTTTGGTACTGTAAAGGGGATGACAGCCACATTTGATTTGCGGAGAACAGGAAATGTGTCATTACGTGCCTCATATACATTGCAGTTTGCCAAAGGTACAGGTAGTGACCCTACCACCGCCTTAGCACTTGTGCAAGCGGGGCAACCTAACTTGCGTACCATTAACCCACTTAATTTCGATAAACAGCATAGTTTCGTTATCACAGGAGATTATCGATTTGCCGATGGAGATAAATACACTGGCCCAAAACTTTTTAATAAAGACATTTTAGCGAATGCCGGTTTAAATGTTACCCTCAATACTGGATCAGGTACTCCGTATAGCTTAAGAGATGTTGGTAGTGGTAACCTTATCGGTCGAATTAATGGTTCCGTTATGCCTTGGCGTACAACTATGAATATGCGTATTGATAAAGATATTTATTGGAAGCTTAAGGGTGCAGAAGGTGATAATTCAAAAACCGTAATTTTCAATATTTATGCCGATGTTCAGAACGTATTAGATGCAGCCAATATATTAAGTGTATATGAAACAACTGGTAATGCATTCGATAATGGGTATCTTACATATGCCGGTAACCAACAATCTATTTCTTCACGAAATGATGAGGAATCTTTCCGTAATTTCTATACCCTATATATGGATAACCCCTATAATTATAATATGCCCCGAAGAATTTCTGTGGGTGTAATGGTAAGTTTCTAAAATATTATAAACAGAGATACAATGAAAAAACAGAATTTTTTAATTATATTAATTGTTTTATTCTCCTTGATTGGGATGGATGCCATGGCGTACTTCAACCCCGATAATAAGAAGAAGGATAATTCAAAGGAGATAAAGTCTGTAGGAGCCGGTTGTTTTCAACCAACTGCATACACAATCCTCGAATTTAATAACGTCTCAACACGGATCAATAATGGAGGTGATATGTGGTGGGACTTTGCAAATGCACACTATAGGGTACCTAAAAACCAAAAGGCTAGCGCTCTGTTTGCAGGCTCTATATGGGTTGGTGGTGTAGATACAAATGGACAGTTACGTTTAGCAGCCCACCGATTTAGACAAGTAGGTATCGATTTTTATCCAGGTCCTTTAGTAGCAGGCGAAGAAAGTCCTAATATGGGTAATGTGTCTGCAGATATTTGTTCGCGTTACGACCGAATGTACTATATTACAAAGAGTATGGTAAGCGAATTTATTGCTTATAGTAGAGCGGAATTTCCAGACCAAGACTTTCCTGGGTATCAAATTCCAGAAGTTATTGCTAACTGGCCTGCACATGGACCCACTGAAGATCTTTACGATCGATTTCTTGCTCCCTTTAAAGATGTAGATGGCGATGGAGTATACGATCCGGGTGCCGGAGATTACCCTTATTATGTTTTCGATAACAAATATGATTGTAACTCTGTTCCCGAACGCGAGGCCGATAGCTTAAATAATGAAAGTATGACCCTTTTCGGGGATGCTACCACCTGGTGGGTTTATAACGACCGCGGTAACATTCACACTGAAACCGGTGGTGAAGCCATTGGAATGGAATTTCGCGCGCAGGCTTTTGCATTCTCCTCAAATGATGAGCTTAATAACATGACTTTTTATAATTATCAGATTATAAATAGATCTTCTTTTACGTTAAAAGATGCGTATTTTGGTGTGTGGACCGATGCTGATATGGGAGATGCATTTGATGATTACGTTGGTTGTGACGTCGGAAGAGGTCTCGGGTATTTATACAATGGTGATTTAGATGATGAAGATGGGGAATCTCCTGGTTATGGAAAAAATCCCCCTGCAATTGGGATCGATTTTTTCGAAGGTCCCTACATCGATGCCACTGGGGAGGATGAATTGAAAACGCTGAAAGATGCTAAAGGCAACTTGGTGTGTGGCGTTGGCTTTGCTGATTTTAATGGCAATGGAGAACCTGATACATTAGCTAATGATGCCAATGTTGTTTATAATGGAAATATTAATGGTCTCAACTTTGGCGATGGTATAGCTGATAACGAACGTTGGGGCATGCGAAGATATCTTTATCATAATAATGACAATACTGCATACGGTGATCCCTCCACTGCACCGGATTACTATCGCTACCTTACCGGGTATTGGACGAATGGTGAGCGAATGACCTACGGAGGTACTGGTCATGATGGTTCCGGACCTGAGGCCGATTTTATGTTCCCTGGCGATACCGATCCTTGTAACTGGGGTACTGGTGGAGAGCAACCAGCTGGATATGGCCCAAGTGCCGGAAAATTTTGGACCGAAGTTGATGAAGGTAATAAAGAAGGTGACCGACGATTCATTCAGTCTGCCGGCCCATTTACATTGGAGCCGGGTAACGTTAATGATATTACTACCGGAGCGGTTTGGGCACGATCATATGAAGATAATTTAATGGCTAGCGTTGAAGCTGTTAAACGTGCAGATGATAAAGCTCAGGCACTTTTTGAAGAGTGTTTTCAAATGATTGATGGACCCGATGCTCCAGACCTAACGATCATCCCGATGGATAACAAGTTTATCTTCCATATCAGTAATCAAGCAATTTCTAATAATTACTTGGAACAGTACGAACAGGAAGATTATTTTATTTCTGAAGGCTACGAGGATAGGTCTTTTAAATTTCAAGGATATCAGGTTTATCAATTAAAAAATAGTGAAGTATCACTTAATCAACTACAAGATCCTGATTACGCACAAATAGTTTTCCAGTGCGATATCAAAGATGACGTGGAAGATCTGGTCAACTTTACATGGAATGAAGAAATTCAAGGTGCAGATGGTGTTAAAATGGTAGAAGCATCAAACTCCGGAATTCAACATACATTTGAGTTAACCTCTGATGCATTTGCTTCTGGTGCCGGAAGAGAGCTTATTAATAATAAAAAATATTATTATATAGCGGTTGCATATGCACATAACGAATTCAAAGAATATAGTCAAATAGATGGTGATCTTTTAGATGGTCAGCTTACTCCTTATTTAGCAAGTAGAAAAAGTGTTAGTGGAGAGATTCCCACCTATGAAGTTATTCCTCGCCCTCGAAATATGGATAATGGAGGTACGGAAATTAATGCAGAGTATGGTACACAACCTGCCGTTACCCAACTTGAAGGTCAGGGTTTTGCACAGAGGTATCTTAAATTTGAAGAAGGTGTTGAAGACCGAATTTTGGCTGGGGAAAATCTCTCTGAATTATCTTATAAGAAGAACTACGGACCTATCAATGTTAAGATTGCTGATCCATTAAAGGTTTCGACTGGTGAATATTATGTGGGAATATGCGCGGATTCTGTGCATCCTGAAAATTTCATCACTATTGGAGCTGAACAACGACGCTCAAATGCTTTGGCCTTTGGTTATATTGTTGATAGTAAGTGGTTTTTAGCTAAGTTGAAAGATGATAATACATTTGACACACTTGCTGTATCAGATACATGGCTTTCTCAAAAAAATGAGATTTTATTTGATACGCTAGGAGTATCTATCGAACTCGAACAATATGAGTTTCCTCTTGGTGCAAATATGGCGACCTGGGATACAATTACAGATAATATTTTACGAAATGGGTATATAGGTTCTATGATGGAATTTGAGAATCCTGAGGAACCTTGGTTGTCTTTCATTCCCGATGATGAGGGCACCTCCTTTTTAAACTGGATTCGTGCCGGAGAAAATCGAGAACTTGGTGTTTGGTCCGATCTGTCAGGTAATGGTTTTGAAGATAAAAAGGGTGAATTCGAAGATATTTTGGGTGGCACATGGGCTCCTCTTAGAATCACTTCTAGCTATACTTATGGACCTAGCCCCGGGCAGTTTTTATCGGCTAACACTACGGAGACTGTTGTCCCTAGTGTAGATATTGTAATTACACCCAGTAATCCAGATTTATGGACGCGTGTTCCAGTGCTTGAAATGACTGATCAAGATGAGGGAGTTTATACTAATCCGATGACTGAAGGTGGAGTTTTGAAGTTTCGTTTGCGAGCTGGTGCTTCTTTAGATAAAGAAGGTAATTCAAGTGAGACTGAAACGGCCTCAAATGATCCTGAGGATCCCAATTATATGGGAGGAACCGGATGGAGTTGGTTTCCCGGATATGCCATCGATGTAAATACCGGACGTCGCTTAAATATGGCCTTTGGTGAGTCTTCGGCTCTTGTAGGTTTTAATGGACGGGATATGTTATGGAATCCGGTTGAAAATGTTGTTTCTGATGGTGGTAATTATATTAGGGGCGGAATGCACTACTTATACGTATTTGCTGCCGATCAGAGACAAGTTGGAGAAATTATGTATCCTTATGACAGTCTTGAACATTTTGCAAATTTTATTACCAACAATAGAAAGCAAGCCCTTAAATATCTGCAGTGGGTTTCTCTGCCTACTATTCGGAGAGGGTATGAGTACGTTAGCTACGACGATATGCCGGATAATGATTTACGCATCGAATTGCGTGTGGGTCAACCGTTTAACGTTAGCACGGGCTACGATACCGTAGAGAATCCTCTCAATGAGAATTACCCACTTTACAAATTTGATTTAACGGAGTATGTTCCTGAGGTTAATCAGAAAAATGTGGCAGAAGATGCACTAGAGTCTGTTAATGTTGTTCCTAATCCGTATTATGGTGGCAATTCTTACGAGCAGTCTCCATTAGAATACAATGTTAAAATTATTAACTTGCCCGAAAGGTGTAATATTAAAATTTATAACATGGCCGGAATCCTCGCTCGTTCCTATCAGAAACATAATTTGGAAACCATCATTGACTGGGATTTAAACAATAACTATCAGGTTCCAATTGCCGGTGGTTTGTATATTATTCCTGTAGATGCTCCGA
>JAWOEM010000067.1:0-2664 GCA_046482785.1 Salinivirgaceae bacterium | reverse complement strand
CCTTCATTACCAAACGTAAGCACCTTATCGCTAATTAACCGCGGCTGGGTAAACCGGCCATCCTCAATTTTACTTTCGTAGATGTCTTCCTGATAACTATTGGGATACGTAGGCTGCTGACTGGTAAAATAGAACAATTGGTTATCGACTGTCATTGAAGGCCAATACACATCGCCCACTCCATTAATAATATTATCGAGCGGCACAGCATCTATTTCCACCGGATTTTTCATGCTTTCAATGGCAAATGAAATTGTACGTATGACATATTTGGCATCGGATTTATCTTTCGATTCCAGATCGTCGAGTGTAAGAAACATTTTGGCATGAGCCAATGCTGTTTGATACTCGCCCGTACGAAAATGAGCCTTTGCGCTAAAATAAAGGGTGTACTTATAAAATTGTTCGTCGATAGAAATGGCTCGCTTGTATGCACGAGCCTCCGCCTCGTGCCGACCTGACAATCCGAGCACCTGCGCCCTTAGCAGCCAAGCCTCAACAAACTCTTCTTCTCGATTAATGGCCTCGTCGAGCAATTCCAGACACTTATCGTATTGCGTGTACCCATATGCCTGTTTAGCAGCCTCGTACATTTGTATAGCACGCTTAGAATCAACAGTATGCGATTGTCCAACAGCATTGACAACCATAAATATCAGAATAAGCAATACCAAGCTAATCTTGTTCATATTCGGACGTTTTTCTTGTGTAAATCGTTCAAAGTTACATTTTTCTGCTAGTAAACCATATTTTTTATATATTTCGGGTTGCATATATATGTATAACTTAAACCCGCAAAAATGAAGCAACTATTCCTGACGCTACTCATCGCTGCCATTTTCGTATCCGGAAATGCACAAAACTTTATCGTAACAGAAACAGGCAAACTCACAAACGACGAGCGTGTTTTTCAAATGCCGGAGCGTACATCGGCAAAAGCCACAACCGATGCGTACACCGCATCGTTCACCTTCCCAAGTGTTAAAATAATTGAAAAATCGCGTAAAAGCGAAACGTATCAGTTTTTGAAAATACTAGGGACAGGGCAAACCACACAGGCCGGAGCTCCTGCGCTGCCATCGTTTTACGATCAGGTGTTGGCTCCAAAAAACTCACAAGCCCAAATAACCATAAACAAAACCACTTACACCGAGCTAAATGGTTTTATGCTGCACCCTGCACTGCAACCGGCCAAAGACACCTACGGTGCAGCACCGCCCGAATGGGAAATGGATGAAACAGTTTATTCCACAAATAAGTTTTACCCGGAAAATCCCGTATCTATTCACACCACGCAAGATTTACGAGGTTTCCCAATTGTGATGGTTCAAGTAAACCCTGTACAGTTTAATCCCGTTACCGGGCAAATACGGGTGCATAGCGAACTGAGCTACACAGTACATTTCAACAACGGAGACAAAAGCTCAATCAATGCGCTTGCAACCGGGCATTCGCCAACATTCCTAACAAATCTGCGTGCGGGCATCACCAATCCGCAAGTGGTACCAACCGCATCCAAAGCAAAATCAAAAACAGGCGAATACAATTATTTACTAATAACACCAAATGCATATAAAGCCGCAGCCGACACGCTGGCTCAGTGGAAACGACAGTTGGGCTACACCGTTGAAGTTATTGCAGAACAAGCGTGGAGCGCAGCCATGGTTAAAGATGCCATTCACAGTCGCTACAGCGAATGGACAGTAAAGCCCGATTATTTTTTGATTCTTGGCGACCATGGCGGTAACAACCCCGTGCCCGGCGAAATGTTTCCAGCACCCGACAACGAAGGGTATTACGCAACCGATTTATATTTTGCGTGCATGGGAGGTTCATCCGACTTTAGACCCGAAATGGCGCACGGGCGTATCTCTGTATCAACACCCACAGAAGCCATGAACGTGGTAAAGAAAATTGTAAATTATGAGCGTAACCCTGTAAACAATGCCGATTTTTACGAAAAAGGCCTCACTTGCGCCCAATTTCAGGATGTGGCAGATAATGAAGCCCCTGATGGTTACGCCGCTCGCAGATTTGCCCATACCAGTGAAGATATTCGCGATTACACCATCAGTCAGGGGTACGATGTAGACCGAATTTACTACACCGATAATACCAATACACCTACAAACTACAACAGCGGTTACTACTCTAATGGACAAGCCATTCCATCGGAGCTACTCAGAAGCAATGGCTTCGCCTGGAACGGCAATTCAAACCACATAAAAGAAGCTATAAACGACGGCCGTTTATTTGTGTTCCACAGAGACCACGGCTATGCCGGAGGAACCGGATGGTCGAATCCGAATTTTGTTACATCAAGTATTAGTTCGCTGGCAAACGGCGAAATGTTGCCTATTGTATTCAGTATTAATTGCCATACAGGCGAATTTTCGCTGCCCAAATGCTTCTCCGAGGCATTTCTACGTCACGAAGGTGGAGGCGCCGTTGGCGTATTTGGTGCGTCGTACTATAGCTATAGCGGCTACAACGACGGCCTTTCGGCAGGAATGATTGATGCCATTTGGAGCAACCCCGGACTAACGCCAAACTTTGGTTATGGTGGAGCGTACAATCCACCTGCAAGTACGGCCAACAACATCAGAACCATGGGCGATGTCATGAATCAGGGACTTGTACGTATGGAACAAACCTGGGGAGTAA
>JAWOEM010000022.1:0-9018 GCA_046482785.1 Salinivirgaceae bacterium | reverse complement strand
AAAATCAATGCCGAAAAGTTAAATCAAATTACCGTGGGCAACACCTATACAGCAACAGATAATTTAGTCATCAGGAAAACAAACCCGGTGAAAGTCAACGATTATTATGAAGACGCCGACAAGATTGGAATTGTAGTAAAAGGCGTGAAAGTAAAGTTGCTTGATAACCCGGTGAAGAAAAACCTTGATGGAACAATACATTATTGGGTTAAAGCAGAGGTATTGGAGTAGGTATTTTTTTTGTCATAAAGACGGGCGAAATTCAACGATTTTGAGCTATCTTTTACCCATCATAAATGGGAACGCTCGCTTTCCGGTAGCGTTGCATTCCAATGTATTTCAAGAAAAATTCCGCAAGCATTTTGCGAAGAAAAATAACTCTACTTTAACAGATTAAACAGGGGTTTGGTTTTTCGCCTTTTTTTGCCCTGCTAAAGGGTGAAAGCCGAAAAATCAACCCGTAGCCCTTTAGGCAATGGCAAACCGGGTTGATTTTGGCAATTTCTTTATAATGTGTCAAAGTAGAAATAAATGCTTGCGGAATTTCGTTTTTTACTCGTTACGATCGTATTTGCAACATCCGGGAAGACCACTATAAACATCATCGTCGGCTTTGTGCATTGGTGTGTCGTGCCCCACCTTAGCAATTTCTTTTTGAATTTTATCGACAGATGTCTTGGCTTCATCGAAGGCCACTTCCAGCATCATGGTTTTCTGATCCCAATCGGCAGTAGATACACCGTCGACCGATTTTGCGGCTTTTTCAATGCGGTTCTCGCACATTCCACAGTTGCCTTTCACTTCGAACTTTTCGGTTTTTGCCTGAGCAAACACCATACTTGCTCCCAAAAGGAGCATACTTAGTAAACTTAAAACTTTTATTTTCATAATATTACAATTTTTATTGATGAATGTGTCTGATCTAATTTTGCATTGACACATTTAAACAAATTACCACCTATACCGATGCAATAACCTTTTCAAGTTTCGCTTTAATTTCTTGAGCTATAGCCCTAACATCTTTGTTTTCAACCGCCATCATCGATGCTGTGGGGTCAATGGCCGCAATCTCTATTTGCTTTTCGGCGATCTCTTGTACTACTACATTACAAGGGAGCATGGTGCCGATTTGACTTTCGGCCTCAATTGCTTTATGGGCACTTGGTGGGTTACATGCTCCAAGGATTGTGTATTTTCTAAAATCAACATTTAGTTTTTCGTTAAATTTTTCCTGAATGTTGATTTCTGATAATACTCCAAAACCTTGCTCTTTTAGTGTATCTGTAATTCGTGTTATTGCACTTTCGAAATCTGTTGAAATTGTTTTACTGATATAATACTTCATAATATATTAATTTATCGGATGAAAAAATATGTTCTCTTGTACACTCTATTTGAGTTCTTTAGTAACCTCCCCACACGTTAGCATTGAGCTACCATAATATGGGTTCTTAACATCCCTCTCTGTGCTTAACCAATCAGCGCCCTTATTGTTGTCGGCCATAGGACAATGCTGCACAAAAATTGTTTTGCCCAGCGGTTTAAATGCCGCGGTCATCTCAATCATGGAGGCCGAAACCGGCTGAAAAGCTTTGCGCAGATCTTCAATATTGGCATAATGGTGAACATGTTCCAGATTTTTATTTAACGCCTGTTGATAATTCATCCATGCATTATGCGCATCGCCTTTAAACACATTCATATCGATGTTGCTCAGTGCCGATTTCATGTCAGAGGCATGTTTTTGTGCCTTGCTAAACTGATCGGCAACTAGTGCGTCTTTCCATTGTAGATACGCGGTGTATAACGGTTGTAAAGCCTCTTTTGCCTTCTTGCCTATAGTCAACGGTTTCGCTTTTTCCGGTTTTGGTTTTTCCTCAGTACCCGTTAAGCCATTCCACGTGGACTCACCGCCATGATTGTGACCGCTCATAGCCTTTCCGCCCCCGGGTTTTCTCTCCGAACCGCTAGTAGAGGATGGGCTCATCATGCTCGGTTTTCCTGCCAACTGAGCCGCGGCATCGACACTAAATGTACCACTTACAGCAATTTCTTCTCCCGGCTCAATACCACTTTCTATTATGTAGCTGTCGCCTAATGTCGGTCCCAATGTTACCTCGCGCATCATAAAACTCACACGCTGTTCCGATTCTGTTTTAATATAGACCACCGAACGTTTTCCGGTCCACATAACGGCAGATTTGGGTACAACTACCGAGTTCGATTGTCCGGTTAGTTCGGCTTGCACCACGCCTGAAGCAAACATTTCGGGTTTCAATTTTCCGGTTGCATTACCGTACTCAACTCTTGCTTTCGCTACCCTTGTTGCAGGGTCAATTACCGGGTCGATGAACGAAATTACACCCTCAAATTCTGCTCCCGGAAACGAGGTCAACGTAAATGTTACGTTATCGCCTTTTTCAACCCACGGCATATCGGTTTCATACAAATCGAATAATACCCACACATTAGAAAGATCGGCAATTTCAAAAAGGGGCTCTCCGGTGCGCACATAGTTGCCCTGATTAACAATTTTTCGGGTTACATAACCGGAAACATCTGCTTGCACAGGAAATTTTTCCTTAATTTCCCCGGCATCCAATAATTGGTCAATTTGCTTATCAGTAAGCTTCCAGTTTTTCAATTTCTCTTTGGCTGCATTTAATAATTGCGGTTCTGTTTCGGAAATTTTATGAGCTTCAAACAGCTCTTCCTGAGCGGTTACCAGCTCGGGCGAGTATATGTGAGCAATGGTTTGCCCATTCTTTATATATTCACCTGTAAAATTGACAGACAACTGCTCTACTCTGCCCGGAATATGCGTCGATTGGGTGTAAACTAATCGTTCATCGGGCTGTACTTTTCCATTGAGACGCACATGTTTAACAGGATTTGTTTCTTCAACAATGGCCGTACTTACACTAGCCAATTGCATGGCTGTAGCCGACATGGATACGGCATCCGGATCAAGTTCGCCATTTTGCTCATCCTCTTCCAGAGGAATTAAATCCATTCCGCAAATCGGGCAGTCGCCCGGCTCGCTTTTCCGAACTTGTGGATGCATGGAGCAAGTCCAGGTGGTTTCATTTGCCACTTCAGTGTCGGTGTGCTGGTGAGCGGCGTCTGAACTTGTTTTGCCAGAGCCCAAAAGTAACCATCCGATGAGTATGCCTACCACCAATGTGGCTACGGCTATTATTATTGTTTTTTTATCGATTGTATTCATTTTAGTATATTTTTGATGTTACGTAATTGATTTTTGCTACGGAAACCGTATATTGAGTCAATGCTTCGGCCTTCAATTTCTGATATTTCAGCAATTGTTGCTGCATTCTCAATACCTCCTCGAATCCCTTGCCCGAGTTCCCATAGGAAGCATAGAGCAGTTCCAGCGATTTTTGCGATGTCTGAATTTGCTTTTCATAAAGTTGAAGCAGCTTTTCTTGCTGTTTGATTTCGAACCAAACCGCCTCATAATCAGAAAATAACTCATTAGCAAGTTGATCTTTCTGGTAATTATAACTTTCCTGCATTAGCCGGGCTTCATTTACCGAAGCTTTGTACTTATTCCGAAAGATTGGAATACGCAGACTTACCATGGCCATTAGTGCATCGGTACCATTATCGGCCGGTGTGTAATTGCTGCGTTCGCCCACCATTACGTAATCTAATCCGACGCCAATGCTTGGTAATCCTTGTTTTTCAGCTGCAAGCTCTTCAGATTTGCCTGCTGCCAACCGTAATTCGAGCGCCTTCAGTTTTGGGTTAGTCGCAATCAATGAATCTTTCCTGAAATTATCTGATAATGGATGGTAAGCCAACGAGTCGGGAATTGCCACCGTTTCATCTTCCGCCCTGTTTAGCAGCTTATTGAAAGTGGTAACCAGTGGCTTCTCTTTTTGATTTAGAATACTCAAATTTGTTTGCGATTCGTTAAGCATCATATCTACACGCAACACATCGACCATGGTTCCTGTTCCGCTTTTAAACTTTTGAGTAGCAATGGTTTTGTACGATTTCAGAATGGCAATATTTTCTTGTTCAATACGAATCCACTCTTTTAGTTTATACAACGGATAATAGGCCGAAGCCACACGAAAATAGAGTTTATTTCGTGCATCGATAAACAACTGGAACTTCGCCTCAGCTTTTAATGCTGCTGCATCTTCCTGTGCTTTTAACGAGCCAAACCACGGGAACATCTGCGTAAGCGAGAATTTTGCCTGTTGCGGCCCAACGCGTGTTTCTACAGGGGCAATAAAATACCCGAAAGACAATTCAGGGTCGGGCAAAGTACTGACCTGCGGTATTTTTTCCATTGCCGCAAGGTACTCTTTATACCTGGCCTGTAAGCCGGGATTGTTTTCGGCGGCAACTTTAAAATAGTCGTCCGGAGTTTGAGCAAAGCCCAACGTTCCGCAGGTTAGTATAACTATTATTAATGTGATATATCGGTTCATGCTTTCAATTTTTTAAGTTTGTACTCTTCGCGTGCACAATAAAGCGTGGGAACAACGTAATATGTTACCGCTGCTACAATCATCCCTCCAAATGCCGGAATAGCCATAGGTATCATAATATCGGCACCGCGTCCGGTTGAAGTAAGTACCGGAAGTAGTGCAATGATGGTGGTGGTAGTCGTCATAACAGCAGGTCGAATTCTTCGTACGCCAGCTTCTACAACTGCCGCCCTAACTTCTGTAATGGTTTTGGTTGAATTCCGTTTAAAACTCTGGTCGAGGTATGTGCCCATTAGCACGCCATCGTCGGTGGCAAGCCCGAAAAGAGCAATAAACCCAACCCAAACAGCCACACTGAGATTAACCGTGTTCATTTGAAAAAGGTCGCGCATGTTCATTCCAAATAGGGAAAAATCGGCAAACCAGCCCTGACCGTATAACCAAAGCATGATAAACCCGCCACTAAATGCCATGGCAACGCCCGTAAAAATCATAAGTGAAGTGGTTACTGACTTGAATTGAAAGTACAGTATTAAAAATATGATTAACAATACAATGGGAACAATAATACTTAACCGTTTTTCGGCACGCACCTGGTTCTCGTAGCTCCCCGAGAATTTATAGTTTACCCCGGCAGGCACAACTAATTCGCCCGCATCAATTCTTCGTTGAATCATTTTCTGGGCATCGTTCACTACATCCACTTCGGCATAGCCATCGCGTTTATCGAAAAGCACATAGCCCACCAAAAAGGTATTCTCACTTTTAATGGCTTGCGGACCTCGCACGTACTCTATATCGACTACCTGGCTTAAAGGGATTTGCGCGCCGGTGGAGGTTGAAATTAAAATATTGGAAAGTGCTTCGGGATTGTCGCGCAACTCCCTGAGGTAGCGAACTCTAATGGGGTAACGTTCCCGCCCTTCAACAGTTGAAGCCAATTGAATTCCGCCAATTGCCGTTTCGATGGTTTGCTGCACATCTTCGATGGTTAAGCCATAGCGAGCTATTTTATCGCGATTAATGTTCAGGTGAATATAGGGTTTCCCCACTATGCGATCGGCGAAAACCGCTTCTGCCTTTACCGACGGTACTTCTTTGAGAATTCCCTCCAGCTTTAATCCAAACGCATCGATGGTTTTAAGGTCGGGGCCGAAAACTTTAACCCCCATAGGTGCTCGCATGCCTGTTTGTAGCATCACTAAACGGGTTTCGATGGGCTGAAGTTTTGGCGCCGAAGTAACGCCCGGTATTTTGGTTACGCTCACTATTTCGTCCCAAATATCATCGGAAGAGTTTATATGTTCGCGCCAATTTCTAAAGTAGCGCCCATCTTCGTCGGGGGTTAATTTTTCAGGAGAAATATTTTGCGATAGTATTTCACTGTTAGCCAGCGTATCGCCATTGGTCAGTATATATCGCCCGTCGTCATCGGTTTTAAATCGTTTCCGATGTCCTTTTTCATCGAGCGCATATTCTGATTTGTAGTTAATTACGTTCTCGTACATAGATATAGGCGCCGGATCGAGAGCCGACTCTACTCGCCCCAACTTCCCTACAGCCAGCTCAACTTCAGGAATATTTGTAAGCAACATGTCGAGTTGCCCCACTACCTTTCGGTTAAATTCCATTCCCGAATGCGGCATAGAGGTAGGCATAAGCAAGAAGCTTCCCTCGTCCAGTGCCGGCATAAATTCTTTCCCGATACCGGGAAATGTATGCGTCAAATCTGACCAAACCGAGGTTGTACGTATGTTCCATCCTATTTTGTCGGCACCATTGGCTAAAAAACCAAAAACGCTGGTAAAACCTAACCAAATATTCGCGCCCAGCAGAATCAAGAAGGCAGGAATCAGTAAAAAAGCAACTTTGTGATTCAAACACCAACGCAAAATTCGTTTATAAGAATATTGCAGCAGACTAAAGGCGGCTAAAATAAACCCGACCAGCAAGGCGACAAATATAAAGTTGATAAACACACTTTGACCGGCTCCAAGTGGCAACCAGTATTTTGCCAGCAACCAAACAACTCCCACTACAACTACAATTAATTCAAAATTCTGAACAATTTTACGGAGCAGCGGTTTTTGAACTATTTTTTTATCTTTAATAAGTGGTCGGAGAAATGGAATGCTACCAAATAAAATGAGCAATGAGCCGCCCCACGCAACACCTCCCAACAAACCAATACCACCCAAAACAATGAGTATTGCATTGATGTATTTGCTGTGGCGTGGATTTTTTACTTTAATACCAAAAAACCAATGCGCCAAAGTGGGTAAAATAATGAGCGAAACAATTAATGCAGCTATCAGTGCAAACGTTTTGGTAAATGCAAGAGGCCCAAACAGCTTCCCTTCCGCTGCCTGCATGGTAAAAACAGGAATAAAACTAACGATGGTGGTTGAAACGGCAGTAAGAATTGCAGAACTTACTTCTGCCGAGCCATTGTAGATTGTCGTAATCAGTTTTTGTTTGGGGGGAGCTTCATCGAGGTGTTTTACAATATTCTCTGAAAGAATAACTCCCAAATCGACCATGGTACCAATGGCAATGGCAATACCCGAGAGCGCCACAATATTGGCATCAACACCAAAATACCGCATGGCAATAAAAACCATGAGTACTGCAATGGGCAAAATACTCGAAATGAGTATAGATGCCCGCAAATTATAGATCATTACAATAATGACCAGAACGGTAATAAGAATCTGCAATGACAGGGCTTCCTCCAGAGTGCCCAGGGTCTCATAAATTAATTCGGAACGGTCGTAAAATGGAACAATCGTCAATTGGCTTTCAACACCATCGGGCAAGGTTTTTTTCGGCAAGCCCGGAGCAATTTCCTTAATTTTTGCTTTTACATTATTGATTACCTGCAATGGATTTTCGCCGTACCGAGCCACTACAACGCCCCCAACCACTTCGGCGCCATCTTTATCGAGTGCTCCCCGACGCGAAGCCGGGCCAAGCGTTACCGTTGCAATGTCTTTAATCTGAATAGGTGTATTATTGTGAACGGCAACAACAGCTTTCTCTAAATCTTCCAGTTTCTCCACGTAGCCCAAACCGCGTACAAGATATTCGGCCTGATTTATTTCAATGGTTTTTGCTCCTACATCGCGGTTGGATTTCCCAACAGCCTGAATAACTTTATGCAGTGGAATATTATAGGATTTTAGTGCATTGGGATTTACATCTATTTGATATTCCTGAACAAAACCACCCACCGAGGCTACTTCTGAAACGCCTTCGGTGGCGTTCAGTCCATACTTGACGTAAAAGTCCTGTACGCTGCGTATCTCGTGCAAGTCCCACCCTCCGGTGGGGTTTCCGTTTTTATCGCGCCCCTCCAGCGTGTACCAGTACACTTGCCCCAAGGCTGTTGCATCGGGGCCCAAAGTGGGCTGAACTCCTTTGGGCAACAAGCCCGATGGAAGCGAGCTTAGCTTTTCCAGAATTCGGGAACGCGACCAATAAAACTCGATATCTTCATTGAAAATAATGTAAATGCTTGAAAATCCGAATATAGAGGAACTTCGAATGGTTTTAACGCCGGGAATACCTAAAAGATAGGTGGTTAACGGATATGAAATTTGGTCTTCGATATCCTGAGGCGACCGCCCGTGCCACTCGGTGAAAACAATTTGTTGGTTTTCACCAATATCGGGAATGGCATCGACAGGCACGGGGTCTGAAGGCAGACCGCCAATTTGCCAACCAAAAGGCGCTGTAGCAATGCCCCATGTGACCAGCCCCGTAAGAATAAGTATGGTTACCAACTTATTCTCTAAAAAATATTTAACAATTTTATTGAGCATAATTAATTGATTTCAAAATGGATAATAATTTGGCTTGCGTGCTGATTGAGCAATGTGCTTGTTTACTATTAGCTATCTGTAAATCAATACATAAAATATAAAACAAATACCCACACTACAAGTTGCAGCACGGAATCAATCGTTCATTGAAAAATCAAATTAGGAAGGTTTGAAAAAGCACCTGAATGTCTTTTTCAATTGGCGGCATACTAAATAGGGTAATTAAAGGCTGCGCCGTTACCTTAACGTTTAAATCCAGGGTTGGGTAATCGACAAACCAAACAAAGTTTGCTTCGAAATTGAGGCGTACAGCCTCTTTAATAAACTCATCGGTAAGCTGAATGGTGCGAAATTCGTTTTCGCAGCACGGAATATTTTCAAAGCAAAACGTTGCTGTACCGGGCGCTTCGGAATGGGTAGAAGGCTGCTCCATTTCTGCCATGTCGCAACTCAGGTATGACGCTCCAAAAACAATTTCAGATTCAACCGCCATACCGCCGCAATAGTGCGTGCCAATTACCAAACTCATGTGGCTTGCCAGTAGCATTAAAGCTAACGATATGGAAAACACCTTTTTCATCATAATTAGGAACATTATAAGACGAAAAATGTTTTCGATTATTGAATGGGTTCGTTCTAAAACGGGTTTCAAATGGCTAACGCTGATCATCAACTCTGCTCCGAACCCTAAAAAATGACTGATTTTCTGCTATTTACCTCAGTCGGCTGGCTGACAG
>JAWOEM010000405.1:0-3291 GCA_046482785.1 Salinivirgaceae bacterium | reverse complement strand
TCCAGTTTGTACGGTTCAATTGTTTTTAACGACGGTGTAATATCCAATTTGGCTTGTGAGAATAATTCAGGATTCAATAAATATTCTGTTCCTTTTTTAATTCCCTGGCTTACCAATATCCCCTTTTCTATCAAAGTTCCAATCCACGAACGCATTTTATCTTCCTGGTTAAGCTGAAGTTTTGATGAAAGCTGGGTGGATAGTATTTTCTTTTCTGTAGCAACAACACCAACTGTGATGTATTCTTTTTGAGTTAACTCAAAATGTTTATCGATGTAATCGAGAATTGAAATTACATCCGGATTAATTGCTCCGGAATGGATTGTTACAGCAACTTTTGTAAAGTCGTGTTCAATTTCCGGTAATGGCTTGGCATCACGGGCCAGTTTTTCAAAAATTAAATCGTAACCGGAGCCTTCTCCTTCCATTAATTTCAGGTCGCTCATTAACTGGATTAAATGTGGATTCCTTCTGTGCCGTTCATGCAGAATGTTGTCTTTTGTAACACCAAGCGGTAACCCGCCGGGATTGGTAATGGTCATTCTGTCGTGGTACACTTCAATAAAAATATCACCGGAGATTGTGTACTTTTTATGGGCAATGGCATTAATCAATAATTCGCGTACAACTTCTTTCGGGTATTGCCTCACTGTTTTTCTGAACAACCCATCGGGCAATTCGGTACTGTAAGTTAATTCAACTGCTTCCTTTTCAATATCAAGCAGTAATTCTTTTGGGTTTTGCAAATGAAAATGCCACTCTTTTTTTCTTATCTTCTCTTCCCTTTCATTATAAACAATGTACTGTACTGTAATTGGATAGCTCAGTGCTGCCCTTTGTTGTGGCTTACCCAGCCAAAGAATCCCCAAATTGGTTAAATAGCCATCGGCTGAAAGCAGTTGATAAAATTCAAGGATTTCTTTTGCTTCTTTTCCTTTTATAAAATCAGATACTTTTTCAGAAGCCTTAATATCGTTAATAAGTGTATTCACCTTGGTTTGGTCGGCCTGGTCCAACCTAATTTTCCGTACTACTACAATTTCCCATTGGAAAGCTGTTTTTTCAGCAGCCAGACTTGTTAATTCTTCATTGCCTATTGGGAAACAATTATCGGAGATGCGTATAAAAACTTTGCCTGAAGTGGTGGTTGCAATGGTTTGAGTTGATGGCAAAATGCGAAGAATAAAATACTGGCCACCATTTTCATAAGTTATAATTTCAGGATTTACGATACCTACTCCATCGGTTAAACCGCGAAGTTTTTTTACCACATCATTTACAATATCCTGGTCAACTTTCTGTTTTGCAGGCGGTGTACTTTCCTTATCTTCAATCCCGATAATGATTTCTCCGCCCTGTGCATTGGCAAAACAAACACACGTTTCGGCCAGTTTTTTCAGGTCGGCACTTTTGCCAGTTACTTTGCGTAAACTTTTGTAATCTCTATTTTTATCTTCTGTCATTTTCGGTTGTGCCAAACAATTTTACAATTTACTGTTTTTCTCCTTTTCTTCCGCAATCATCCGCTCGTACAATTTAAATAGGTATTCTAAGCGTTCTTCGTCGGTTTCGAAGGGTTTGCTGCGGTAGCAGCGTTCTACTGCCAAATCGTTCAGGCGGTGGGCTTCGCGCAAACCATCGGGCATTTTATCGGGGTCGTACAGTTGTGCCATTGTTTTTTCTGAATGTTTGGCACGTTCTTCTAAAATACGAAATACGCATTGAGTGATTTCTTTTTTGCGTTGGGTAGAGATTGAAGGGAAAGGGAAGGTGTTGTAACAAATTGCAGAGGTATAGCGAATACGTTCCTCAAGCTTTCCTGCTACTATTTTTACCCATGATATATGAATTTGTGATGTAAGTATGCCGAAGATATACGGTTCAGGATTATGCACAATACTTGCTGAGTTACTTACAATAGGGTTATTATCTAAAAAGCCAATTGGGATATATGGTCTGCGCTCTGAAGAAACAGTTGGAATGATTATTTGGCTTTTAGTGGGTTGGTTTATCCAAGCAAATTTGTGGGGCCTACCTATTGCCGTTTGAGCTCTTGTTCCTGCGCCTTTTCTAAATTCAAGAACCGCATCAATAATTTCTTTTATTTCTTTTATTTCTAATGCAATTTCTAATGATTCATCTTCAATCCAGATGCACCACCTTTCAATTCCTTTAATAAACTCATTTGAACCCCAATAAGGTCTTATAAACGACTCTGCTTTAGGATTTTTAATTATTAGGTTTCTTTTTTCTTCTGTTGACAATATAAGATTGCCTCCATCTAAAGCTCCACTACCATCAGTTATTTTTGGTAGTTGTGATAATACATTTCTTCTTTTTTTAATGATAATATCTTCAGCATTAATCAAATAAGGGTTGATGTTTTTAGCTTTAAATAAAAGATTTTTACTTAGTAAAAGCTTATTGTTGGATGACTTTAATTGTAATCCAATAATTACAACACTTACTCCGGCATTAGACTTAGCGTTATTGCTCCATTTAAATGAAGTATGAGCAAAAAATATTTCAATGCCCTTATTTAAAATATGTGGCCAAATTAGCTCAACTTGCACTCCTTGACAAATAGAATTAGTTGAAACAAAAGCTGCTTTCACGTTAATAGTAATGAAATTTGCAGCTTTTAAGAACCAGCAAGATATATAGTCAAGGAATTTATGGTTTGCAATTCCCTTGAAAATACTGGCTAAATCCTTTTTTTGATCTATATCTTGAAATTTAAAACCTTGATACGGCGGATTTCCCAAAATGTAAATTTCATCGCCTTCGTTTTTGGGGCACACTTCTTCCCAGTTGAGACGGCAGGCATTACCATGTACAATTTTTCCGGCTTCTTTCAATGGCAATGTGGGGTTGGCACGGCCAAATTCGTTGTAAAATTCCTTGTTCATTTGGTGCTCGGCCAACCACAATGCCAGGGTGGCTACTTCGTGGGCAAAATCGTCGATTTCAATGCCGTAAAACTGCGATAAACTGATGTGTGAAAACAACTGCACGTTGTACGAAGCGGCAAACGATAACTGCGATTTGGGAATGAGTTCCAACTGTTCGTTGCTTCCCCGGAACGAATTGGCAATTTTTTGCAATTCGAGCAGCTGCCTTATGATTTTCATTTCGAGGATGCGCAGCTCTTTGTAGGCAATAATCAGGAAATTGCCCGAACCACAGGCGGGGTCGAATATTTTGATGCGCGAAAGGCGGATAAGCAGTTCCTGTAATTTCCGGGGTTCGTTTTTATATTTTTCAAAAGTTTCGTAAAGTTCGTCGAGAAAC
>JAWOEM010000394.1:0-7632 GCA_046482785.1 Salinivirgaceae bacterium | reverse complement strand
AGCAACTGCCAGCCTCGGTAATGCAACTGGTGAAGTATCATTCACCGTGCCCGATTTTGGCGGCACCGGCATCGACCGCACATTTTCAGTTAATAGTTGGCGCGGGCTTGAAATGCCTTTCGGCCATATATGGCAGTGGTGGGATGGCTACAACTTATACAACGATGGAAGTGTATTTACCATATATGAGCGCGACAGCATAAGCGGTTTAGCCGATGCCACCAGCACAGATTACAACGAAGTTGGAACTTTACCAATGAGCAATGGCTATGCAGCACAAATGAACCCCGGCTTGTTAATGCCAGTTGCCACCGGCGGTAGTAGTACCACCTACTGGTGCGACTATTACTATGCAGGTAGTATAGGTTGGCGGGTTCCCCGCGTTGGCGGTCATGCGGGTACTGGGGCGGTTGCGGGGCTCGTTTGCGTGACTACGTATAGCGGGGCGTCGCATACGGCTTCGACTATCGGCTCGCGGCTTTGCTTTTTTGGTGCATAGCACAACGGCCACGGGCAATTAATAATATTGGTTGTGCAATGTTGCGGGTTCCCCGCGTTGGCGGTAATGCGAGTAATGGGGCGGATGCGGGGCTCGTTTACGTGAATACGAATAACGAGGCGTCGAATACGAATACGAATATCGGCTCGCAGCTAAGCTTAAAATACATGAACGTTGCAGACCTTGCCTCTTGGCAAAAAACAACAATTTGAAAACGGTATTGGTACCGAAAGGGAAGATTCCGAAAAACAAAGCAAACAGAAAAAAATGAAACGAATAGGTAATTTATACGAACAAATTTGCAGCATTGAAAACCTTAATCAGGCTGATTTCAAAGCCCGGAAAGGGAAACTGAAATCATACGGCGTGAAAAGGCACGACCGTAATCGCGAACAAAACATTCAACAGCTGCATATTGCATTAAAAAAACACACATTTAAAACCAGCACGTACAACATTTTCAAAATATACGAACCCAAAGAAAGGCTCATATACCAGCTCCCGTATTACCCCGACCGGATTGTTCACCATGCAATAATGAACATTCTTGAACCAATATGGATGAACGTGTTTACAGCCGACACATATAGTTGCATTAAAGGCCGTGGCATTATGGGTTGTGCCCGTAAAGTAAAAAAGCACCTGAAAGCCGACCCCGAAGGCACCCGGTATTCTCTAAAACTCGACATTCGCAAATTTTACCCCAACGTTGACCATGCCATAATGAAAGCCATTCTGCGCCGAAAAATTAAAGACAAAGAGCTATTGCAGCTCATTGATGAAATAATTGACAGTGCCGATGGTGTGCCAATAGGCAACTATTTAAGTCAGTACCTTGCAAACCTGTATTTGGCATATTTTGATCATTGGGCAAAAGAGCAATGCGGGCTGAAATACTATTACCGCTATGCCGATGACATTGTCGTTCTTCATCACGACAAAACATTTCTGCACAACGTTTACATTAAAATGAAACAATACCTGCATCAACGTTTAAAGCTCGAAATAAAAGGCAATTACCAGGTTTTTCCCGTTGATGTTCGTGGGCTCGATTTCGTAGGCTACCGGTTTTATCACACCCATACACTTTTACGCAAACGCATAAAACAAAACCTTTGCAGGCGTATTGCTAAAATCAACAAAAAAGACTTAACACCCGAGCAGTACCGGGTAGAAATATCAGCACAAACAAGCTGGACAAAGCATTGTAACTCCATTAATTTAATGAATAAAATAACAAAGCATGAAGAAATTTAGTGACCTTAACATCAAACCAACACGGGCATTTGTAGGCGAAAAAATAAGCATATCAAAAGTGCTAAACAAAAAAATGGCAGTACTAAACAGCCGTATCGATGACAGCAAGTTTACCAAAAACAAAAGCGGCAAATGCCTGGCATTACAAATAGAAATAGACGGAAGCAAACGCGTACTATTTTCAGGCTCCGAAGTATTAATGCAACAAATAGCACAAGTAAGCGACGAAAATTACCCGTTTGAAACTGAAATAGTAAAACAAGGCGAACACTTTGAGTTCACATAAAAACAAAAAATATGAAAACATTAAGCGACACAAAACAACAGCAAGTGCTAAAAATAGCACCACACAAGCACCGGGTACGCTACTTGTACGAAGAAATTGAACAAACCGATCCTGAAACGGAAGAAACAACAACCGTTCACCGTGCCCAGGAGGTTGAAGTAATTAACCCAAGCGATGCAGAACAAGTAGCCTCCGCCATTATCCGCGACCGCTACATCCCTGAACAGGTAGAGCAACTGTTAAGCAGCTTCACAAAAGGGGAGGATGTTATCGCTTTCATGCGTTACCAAAATTGGCGAAAGTTGGCAAAACAAGCCGCCGCCGGGGCATTTGAAAAAACCGAATTTACAGCAATTTTAGAAAGTGAAATAATCGAGGTAGAAATACCATTCACAGAAACATTGCAAGGCGGAAAATATGAAGCATTAGCCGATTACGCACTTAAAGCTCGTGTAAACACCTACCCCGACCCGGTGCATAATGTTGTAAAAGTATATTTATCATATTTATTGCCCGAACACCGTCAAGCCCTCGAAGCAGATAACGAAGTAATAATCACAAATCATAAAGGAGTAGAGTTATGAAACAAGCAGAAATCATTCAATTAAGCCGTACAATAAGCGTACTGAACGGACAAGGCAGCAACCGCCTAAAATGGGCAATTTATCGCACAACCGAGCGATTAAGCAAAGCAGAAAAACAAGCAATCGAGTTCATTGAAGAAATGAAGCCCGAAAAGCTAAAATCACTGCAAAAAGAACAATCTGAAATCCTGCAAAAGTGCAAATCAGACACCGAACGCCAAACCGCAATGCTCAATTGGAGTAAAAGAAATGCACTTGAAACCGAGCTGCAAAAATTCACCGAAAGCAAAGCGTACACCGAGTTCATCAACTCCAACAACGAAGAGTTCAAGCCCTACCCGATAACCCTCAAACCCGAAGACCTCGAAGGCATCGACCTGAATAACCAGGTGTTTTGGGTACTCGAAAAAATAACTGAAGGGTTAGAAGACGCGATGAAGTAGGTAAATAATAGTTGTATATATTAAGTAAAACCACTACAATGCAACAAATAATTGACAGTCTATCGACATTTATCAACAATTCATATGCTTTTTTAGTAGGCATCGCCACAAGCGTGATTGGATATTTTCTACCCGTGCGCGACATCGTACATTTATTAATTTTATTTTTCATGCTCGACGTAATATTCGGTTATTGGGCCGCCAAAAAGTTGAGGGGAGAACGCTTTTCTGTAAAAATAATTTGGCGTTACACCATGCCGCGCATGCTCATATCATTAGTGTTAATATTAGGAGCATTCATGTGGGACACCGTCTATTGTCAGGAATTTATAAGCACATACAAAATAATCGGCTGGTTTATTAGTGGTGTATTACTATATTCAATCGCCCAAAATGGGTATAAAATCACCAAATGGTCAGTATTCCCAAAAATAGGTAATATTTTCAGCGACAAAACAGGAGTAAACCTAAAAAACGATGAACACCGAACAAATAAATAAAATAGTAATTCACTGTTCAGCCACTCGAGAAACAAGTAATTACACAATAGAACAATTAAGGCGCGATCATCAAAGCCGCGGTTTTCGTGATGTAGGATATAACCTTTACATCCGCAAAAATGGGCGCGTATATATTGGCCGCCCGTTAGGCGATCAGTTGGCACACGCCCACGGTTTTAATTCCGATTCATTTGCAATTTGCTACGAAGGCGGCCTCGATAAGCACAGCCGCCCAAAAGATACCCGCACAGCCGCCCAAAAGCAAGCCTTACGCGTATGGGTATTAGCATTAAAACGAATAACACCCAAAGCCCGTGTAATGGGGCACCGCGATTTATCACCCGATTTAAACAACGACGGCAAAATCACCGCCGACGAATACATGAAACAATGCCCCTGTTTTGATGCAGGGAAAGAATATAATTATTAGTACGTATTTAATTAAAATAAACAATGATGAAAAAAATTAGTAAATTTTTAAAAAAGGTAGGCAAATTCATAGCTAAGATATGGAGTAAAGCCGACGAAATCGTTGAAAAAGTAACGCCAATTGCCATAAAAGTAGTTGAGCAGGTAAAACAAGTAAACGAAAGTGTAACAGGTGACATTATCGAAACTATAATATCAAAAGCGATTCCTGGTAAGGCCGATGATATTATAATTGCAAAAATAAGGGCACGGCTCAAAGTATATTTACCAATTGCTTTAAAGTCGCTGAACATTTCACAGGCAATTACCGAAATTGAAGATCCCAACGAACAACTAAAAGCCATAATATTAGCAATTAACATTTCACCCAATGAGGCAAAAAACACATTCTACCACGGTCTTTGCACTATGATTGTTGATAATTTGTCAGATGGAAAGCTAACATGGGGCGAAGCCGGACAAATTGCAGAGTATTATTATTCCAATATTTACAAAAAATCATTAAAACAATAAAACATAGTGCCGCCGAATCGTTCCCCCCTTTGTTCCCCCTACACAACAAAAGCCGCATCATAGCGGCTTTTATTGTGCCCAGTAAAGGACTACCATAAAACACAAACCAAATTATCTTCACACCGAAAAAAGCGGCATTTGTAGCGGGTTGTGAGAAAAAACCGTTACGCAAAATAAATAAATATTGCTTTTTTGTCCCCCCCTTTGTTCCCCTTTCATATATTTGTAGTGTAAAAGGTATAGGTATGAAGGTAAGGTTTTATTTACGAAATACGGCTGCAATAGTTACGGCTGTTAATGCAATATTACGGTATAAGGGTAAGAAATACAAATTACCAACCGGCATAAGTGTTGAGGCAAAACACTGGAATAATAAAACGTACCGGGCAAATGAAAAAAATTATCCCGATGCCGATGCCGTTAATATAGCACTTGCCAACGTTGAGGTTAAAATTCTGCAAGCCTTTAAAGAATTCGATTACAACAACCAGGTACCAACGCCCAAACAATTACGGGCAACCATTGAAACACCCCACAAGCCAAAAAAGGTCGCACAAACCAACACTTATTATTTACCATTCTTCAGGCAATATTATACCAATGCCAACTATGCCACCGAAACATATAAAAAGTACAACACAACATACAACTGGCTGTTGAGGTTCGAAAAATCATTTCACAAGCATTTACGGTTTGATGATATCAACTTAAATTTTTACGACCATTTCCGCGGTTGGATATTATCATCGCAGTACACACCCAAAAAAGGCGAAGAACCCCGATACTACACACTCAACTATTGTGGCAGTTTAGTAAAGTGCATCAAAAAGGTGTTGAAAGAAAGCGGCCCCGAAAGCCGGGTAAAGCTACACAACAATACAAGTTATCGCAGCCGCGAATTTAAAGTCGATGCTGAAGATTCCGACACTGTATATTCACCCTTAAACGAATTAATGAAGATACACCACTTTGAACCCACGCCCGAAAACGTACAGCCATTATTAACCGACAAGCGGCATCATAACATCACCAAAAAAATTGAAGCCCTTAAAACAGCTAAAAACAAGTTTTTAATAGGATGCTTTACCGCGTTAAGGGTATCCGACTTTAACCGTTTACGCGAAATAAACATACACGATAATTTCATTCGCATAAAGCCCAAAAAAGGGATGCGCAAAAACACCGATGTAATAATACCCATACACCCGGTAGTTCATGAAATACTATCCGGGGGTTTCGACATAACCACGCACGTTAGCGACCAAAAGTTAAACAAGCACATAAAAGAAGTGTACAAGCTATGTGGTATAACCCAGCCTGTAACCATAGTACGCACCGAAGGCTACAAGCAAGTTGAGCGCACCCGCCCAAAATGGCAATTAATAAGCACGCACACCGCGCGTAGAAGCGGGGCCACCAACATGTACAAGGCAGGCATTCCCAGTATATCAATAATGATGATTACCGGGCACCGCACCGAACGGAGCTTTTTAAAATACATAAAAATAAGCAGCGAAGAAAATGCCGAGGCGTTGGCAAAGCACCCGTTTTTTAAATAGAATATATTAATTAACACATTGCACAATTATAATACGATACAATCGTATATATTATAAAAAATACAAAATTATGAAAGAACAGTGCAAAAATTGCAAATATTGGAAAACGAACCAAAAAGATTTTTTATTTAGCTCCGAAATTGGTTATTGCATAGCAATGCCATCATCAAACATTAAAGAAAGGTGTGGTTACGTATTTACTGATTCACCAGATGTGAATATAGATAACAATTGTGTTAAATTACAACCTTTTGGGCGCGCTGGCATTGAAAACAACCCCGTGATGTTTGTTACAACTAAAAATTTTGGATGTTCAAACTTTATAGAATAAAGCAATTAAAATCCTGAATTTTCGCTTTTTTGTTCCAACCCTTTTAAATAATCGTCAAACACATTCATAAACCACTCATAATTAAACACCTTCATGTAAGCATTATAAGTATTGCCATTCTGATATGGATATAAATGTACTATGATGTTTTTTTCAGAATCGTGCATTAATAAGCCATACATTGAATTAAAATTAATAGGATATTGCCAGTATTCAGGTTCAAAAAACACGGTGTAATTTTTATCTTCAAAAAACACCCTTGTAAATTCCAAATAAGAGGTAGCTCCCTTATGTGTTAATCCTAAGGCGCCACCCTTTGGAGTAAACCAAACACCAACAAGGTTATTGTCTTCATATAAAAAGTTTTGTGTGTATAGACGCCAAACAAACCCATTGCCAAAATCAACATTATCATATTCAGAAGTGTTTTTTCTGAATTCTTTCTTTGCTTCCCTTCTACTCATGCCATACTCTAAACCTTTAAACATTTGAGCATTTGCATTTATATATAACAGGAAAAATACAACAATAATATAATTTTTCATACCAATAATATTTAGAAAATTGTTTATATTCCTAATTGTTTTTCTAATATCTTAACATATCTATCTTTGTCTTTCAAGTGAGATAATAATTCTTCAATTCTTTTATCTTTTTCAAGCATCAACAATTCTTCAGTATTATTATACAACGATTCACTTTCATTTACGGTGTTTATTTTATTAGTAACGGCGTAGCGTCTATTGTCCTTAAACATTTCACCATCACCTATAAGTAGCCACATCGGAGATACATCCGGAAACGCTTCCAAAATCTTTATTAGTGTTTCATCCTTTAGACTTGTATTTCTTTTTAAAGCAATTTGTATAGAATTGTTTGAAACTTTAATCTTCTTTTCAAACCCTGCAATTGATATTCCATAATAATCAATAATTTTTTTTACTCTTTCAATGGGTTTCATAATTAGCAATTTACGTCCTAAACACAAACAAAATTCTATAAAACCACAAAAAAATATTTGCACAATAGAATATTGTTTATATATTTGAACTGTATTTCAATACTAAGTTTAATCAATCAATCAAAATAATGAGTAAAGATATGAAAAAAAAAGTAGCATTGCTACCCGAGTTACGAAAATTGGAAGTTGGGCAAAAGTACGAAGTGCCACGCCCACAGTACACATCTATGCTTACAGCCATTTCTCGGCTACGAATTCAGGAGTACAAAA
>JAWOEM010000382.1:0-5032 GCA_046482785.1 Salinivirgaceae bacterium | reverse complement strand
TGTGCGGTTAGTGTACGATCAGCGTATGCCTAATGATTTGTGGGGGTTTATCATTAAAAAAATGAAACTCGACGAAGACGACAACCTTATTCCCGGAGGTATTTATCACAATTTTAAAGATTTTATAAAATTCCCGTCTACAAATCCAGAATTGGAAGTAAAAAACCCTCCGGTACTTACACATCGGCATATCGATGTGCATAACAGTATTTTACAAGTTATTCGGGAACGCGATATTATGGTTCATTATCCATATCAAACATTTAGTCATTTTATCGATTTGTTGCGGGAAGCTGCCGTCGATCCGGCTGTATTATCCATTTCAATAACCATTTATCGTGTGGCCGATCGGTCAAAAGTAATTAATGCACTTATTAATGCAGCTAAAAACGGAAAGCGTGTAACGGTGCTAATTGAGTTGCTTGCTCGTTTCGACGAAAAAGCAAACCTAAAATGGTCCGATCGCCTTCAGGAAGCCGGAGTGCGTGTAATACATGGTATTCCCGGGCTTAAGGTACATTCAAAGCTGGCACTCATTCACCGAAAGGAAAAAGGACGTATAAAAAGTTTTGCCTACATTGGAACCGGTAACTTTCACGAGGGGACGTCGAGTATTTATTGCGACGATGGGTTATTTACATCGAATCGGCAAATTGCAGCTGAAGTTACCAAAGTGTTTGAATTTTTGCGACATAACTACAAGAGGTTTAATTACAGGCATTTGGTGGTGTCGCCCTACAGCATGCGCAAGCATTTTATGCAATTAATTACCAACGAAATAAAAAACGCCAAGGCCGGGAAACCTGCTTATATTCATCTGAAATTGAATAATTTACTCGATCAAGGGATGGTGAACCATCTCTATTCGGCAAGTAAGGCAGGGGTACAAATTAAGTTGATTGTACGTGGAATTTGTTCGTTGAAAGTGGGAGTAAAAGGTTTGAGCGATAATATTGAAGGAATTAGTATTGTGGATAAATATTTGGAGCATAGTCGGTTTTTGATTTTTGCCAATGGTGGCCTTGAGCAATATTTTATAACATCTGCCGATTGGATGACGCGCAACCTTGATCATCGGGTAGAGGTTGCCTGTCCAATTTACGACAAAAGTATTCAGAAAGAACTGCGCGAAATGTTCGATATACAGTGGAAAGACAATGTGAAGGCTCGTAAGCTCGACGCCTATCAACAAAATCAATACAAAAAAACAGATGCAGAACCTGTGCGCGCTCAGGTTGAGTACTATAACTACTTGAAGAGTTTGGATTAAAAAAGATTTGGAGCTTTATGCGAATATTTTTAAGTCGGCATGTTGAAATAAACTCTTTCTGCATTACCTTTGGCGCCCGTTTTGCCAAGGAACCCATAGCTAAGGGATTGGAATGGAATAAGAAGGCAGTCTTAACGAATTGGTTTGTTCTTTAGCCACTTGAATCCACTGCGAATAGTGGGCTATTTAATTATCTTTCAGGAAGTTAAAGGGCGGAAAAATAAGTTTAAAACATCAGGTTATTTCGACACAATTTCCACGCGCTGTTATTGATTTTAAAATACGATATACATGGAATTTTTACCTTTTGGAGCTATCGATATTGGCTCAAATGCTATTCGTCTGCTAATTACAAATGCTGTAGAGTATTCGGCCGATACCAAATTTAAGAAAGTATCGTTAATACGTATTCCATTGCGGCTTGGAGCCGATGTTTTTTCGTATAAAAAAATCAGCGAAAGCAAATATAACCGCCTCGTTCATGCCATGCAAGGTTATCAGCACATTATGCAAGCCTATAATGTTGTAAACTATAGAGCGTGCGCAACTTCTGCTATGCGCGAAGCTTCGAACGGCCCCGAGCTGATGGCCGAAATAAGAAAGCAAACGGGTATTGATCTGGAAATAATTAGTGGGAAAGAAGAGGCCGAAATTATTTTTAATACCGGAATTGCAAAAATGCTCGATACTGACCGCGATTATCTTTACATCGACGTGGGCGGTGGTAGTACTGAAGTTACCGTGGTTTCGAAAACGCAGAAAATTGAGCAGGAGTCATTTAATATTGGAACGGTGCGTATGTTAAATCAAAAAACCGATGACGCAGAAGTGAAACGTTTTAAAGACTTTTTGCGCCTTCAGGCAGGTCGATTAAAAAACACCTCGCTCATTGGGTCGGGGGGCAATATCAATAAAATTTTTAAGTTGATGGGCAAAAAGTACGGAGAAGTAATTTCGCCCGCCGAGCTTAAGAATATGTACGATTACCTGAATCGGTTTACGTTCGATGAGCGTATTGAAGTGTTGCGCTTGAACCCACACCGCGCCGACGTGATTGTTCCGGCAGCTAAAATTTTCATGTGGGCGTTCAAGTATTCGAATAGCAACCGTATTTATGTGCCTAAAATGGGATTGTCCGATGGCATGGTGCAGCAGATGTACTACGACTATAAAAAACATAAGGGCTGAGTTTTGCATTGCTCTCTATTCATTTGGAGATATTAAAAAATTGCAACCAATCGAAAACAGCTCACTTTTTAACTGGAACCTAAATTCCGCAACGATTTTCCCCTTGAAAAATTAAATCTTTGCAGAATATAGGTGGAAATTGCTTAATTTTAGAAAAAAAAATATGAGAAAACTTACCAAAATTGTCGCTACTATTTCTGATATGAATTGCGAACAGGATTTTCTTCGTAAACTTTATGATGAAGGAATGAACGTGGTTCGGCTAAACACTGCTCATCAAGACCATAAAGATACACTGAAAGTTGTTGAAAACGTACGGAAAGTTTCCAATAAAATTGCTTTACTTCTTGATACAAAAGGGCCGGAAATTCGTACTACCAAAGCAGAAGAACGTATTCCAGTCAAAAGCAGACAGTTGATTCGCATGAAGGGAGCTCCCGACGAACTTTCTACTCCGGAAATGGTTTGTGTCAACTACTCGAACTTTGTTCAGGATATTCCCGATGGCAGCATTATTCTTATCGACGATGGCGATGTTGAATTAGAAGTTGTTAGTCATGAGGGAGATCATGTTGTATGCGAAGTGAAAAATGAGGGCTATATAAAAGGCAAAAAGAGTGTAAATATTCCTTCAGTACACATCACACTACCTACGTTGAGCGAAAAAGATATCAGCTACATTCATTTTGCGGTGGAGCATGATCTCGATTTTATTGCACATTCGTTTGTGCGTAATAAGGAGGATGTAATGGCGGTGCAACGTATTTTGGATGAGCATAATAGCAAAATAAAAATCATTGCCAAAATCGAAAACCAACAGGGAATCGACAATATCGATGAGATTTTAGATGTCGTTCACGGTGTGATGATTGCCCGTGGCGATTTGGCCATTGAAGTGCCGCGTGAGCGCATTCCAATGATTCAGAAACAGATTATAAGGAAATGTATGGAGCGCCGTAAAGTAGTTATAACTGCGACACAAATGCTTCATAGTATGATTGAAAGTCCGCGGCCAACTCGTGCCGAAGTAAGCGATATAGCTACTGCAATTTACGATGGTACTGATGCCTTGATGCTGAGCGGCGAAACGGCTTACGGAAAATATCCGCTGGAATCGGTAAAAATGATGACAAAAGTTGCCAAAGAAGTAGAGCAGAATAAGGGGTTATATGATGAAGATTTACCTGTGGCGGCTTTAGCATCTCAAATATCGGGCTGGCTTTGCCAGTCGGCAGTAGAAGCAGCTACACGACTAAATACTCATGCCATTGTTGCCGACACAACCAGTGGCCGAACCATACGGAATTTGGCCGGATTTCGCGGAAATAGACCCATTTTTGCTATGGCGTATACTAGAAATGCGATGCGCGAACTAGCGCTATCGTACGGTGTACATGTAAATTATATTGAGCAACGAAATACGCCCGATGAATTTATTCGCTCAGGCTTGGCCAAACTAATCAAAAAAGAGTATTTATGTAAAGAAGATACTATTGTGGTTATTGCCGGTAGTTTTGGACATGGAAATGGAGCCTCCTTTATAGAAATAGGACAGGTTGCCGAACTGGTAGGGCGTGTGGAGCAAGTAAAGTAGTTTTAGGTATTCAATAAGTAATATGAAGAACACCTGTAACATAATAGTTGCGGGTGTTTTTTTTCTACTTATTAGTTTGAGTGCTAAATTCACTTAGTTTATGTCGAAGCTTTGTTTTTTTTGAAACACAAAGGAGCTTAACTCTCTGGATACCTATTTTTTGGAAAAAATGGAACACAGAACGTGAATTTTATTGAAGAACACTACATAACGCGTATAATAAAATCTTCTACTTCGTTGAGGCCAAAATTTCGAACAAACCGCTTCATTTCTTTGTCGCCATCGAAAATGAGAAGGGCAGGAGCTGAAAATAGCAGGTATTGTCCTTTGGCTTCTTGGTTTGCTGCCAAATCGATGGTTTCAAATGGGATGTTGTAATGTGCTGCCAGCTGTCTTGCTCTTGGTTCTAGTGCATGACATGTACTGCACTGTGGCGTGATAAAATACTTGATTTTCACTATATTTTTCTTTAAGTGTTTATTTATTGATTCAATTGGTGTAATCAATAATCGTGCAAGTATTTACTTATTTGCATTTTTGTATAAGTACCGTGGCAAATGCTTCCACACCCTCTTCATTTCCTACAAAGCCCAGTCTTTCGGTGGTTGTTGCTTTTACTGAAACTTGGTCGCGGTCTATTCTAAGGCCGTCGGCTATGGTTTGGCACATTTGGTCGATGTAGGGTTTTAGTTTTGGGGTTTGCATTGCCAGAGTGGCATCGATGTTTCCGAGCTCGTAACCCTTTTTTCTTACCAAATTGTAGCATTCTTTGAGGAGCTGAAGGCTGTCTGCGTTTTTATATGTTGGGTCATTATCGGGGAAGTGATAGCCAATATCTTTTAATGCTGCAGCTCCGAGCAAAGCATCGGCAATTGCGTGAGATGCCGGATTAAGAATTGATCTTAAGGCACCCACCTCCAATGCTCCGTCCATGACGATGGCAATAGAAGAATTTCTCCAGAATGGTGAGGAAAAATGAA
>JAWOEM010000366.1:0-10870 GCA_046482785.1 Salinivirgaceae bacterium | reverse complement strand
AATGGTCTTTTTGATTTGAGTCATCAATGTACTTTTATGTTGCATTAACTTGCTGCTGAAATAACTGTGTTTTGGTTTGTATGAACAGGACTTATCGTTGTTTTAGTGTATTGAGGTTCGAACTGCTCTGTATGCTGCCGTTATCCAAATAAAAGCCCGCAAAGGCTTTGCTTTGCGGGCTTTGGTGTTTTTATTGTCGACTGTTACCATGCAAACATGGGGCGGTCGCTCATCATTTCGTTTACTTCTTTACGAACCTTTGCAATTTCTTCTTCGTTGTCGATATTTGAAATTACGCGGTCAAGAAGTTCAACAATCTTTGGCATCTCCTCTTCTTTGAGGCCTCTTGTGGTGATAGCCGATGTACCCACACGCAAACCTGATGTTTGGAATGGTGAGCGGCTATCGAAAGGTACCATGTTTTTGTTTATGGTAATGTCTGCTTTTACCAGTACATTCTCTACTACTTTTCCCGTAATTTCGGGGAATTTTGTGCGGAGGTCAATAAGCATGGAATGGTTATCAGTTCCACCTGAAATAACCTTATAGCCTGCTTTAATAAAGGCTTCAGCCATTACTTTTGCATTCTTTTTCACCTGCTCCTGGTATGTTTTGTATTCGGGTTTTAGTGCTTCGCCAAATGCAACGGCTTTTGCTGCAATAATGTGCTCCAGCGGACCTCCCTGTATGCCTGGAAATACGGCTGAGTTCAATAATGCCGACATTTTTTTAACGACGCCTTTTGGTGTTTTTAATCCCCATGGGTTTTCAAAGTCTTTGCCCATTAGAATAATGCCACCACGTGGCCCACGCAATGTTTTGTGTGTAGTTGATGTAACCACGTGTGCATATTTCACAGGATTATCAAGCAAGCCTGCAGCAATAAGTCCGGCCGGATGCGCCATATCAACCATGAAAATGGCTCCAATTTTATCGGCAATTTCGCGCATGCGTTTGTAGTCCCATTCGCGTGAATAGGCCGATGCGCCACCTACAATCATTTTTGGCTTTTCGGCCAATGCTAATTTTTCCATTTCATCGTAATCTACACGTCCGTCTTCTTCGCGTACTTTGTACGAAATGGCGTTGTAAAGTTTCCCCGATACGTTAACTGGTGAGCCGTGTGAAAGGTGTCCTCCATGCGAAAGATCCAAACCCATAAATGTGTCGCCCGGATTTAAAACGGTCATAAATACCGCCATGTTGGCTTGTGCGCCGGAGTGGGGCTGAACGTTTGCATATTCGGCGCCATATAGTTCTTTAATACGGTCAATAGCCAGTTGTTCTGTTTCGTCTACGTGCTGGCAGCCGCCGTAGTAGCGCTTTCCGGGGTAGCCTTCTGCATATTTGTTGGTCATTACAGAACCGGCCGCTTCCATAACTTGTTCGCTTACAAAGTTTTCCGATGCAATAAGTTCAATTCCGTTTTTTTGTCGTTGGTATTCTTTTTCAATAATGTCGAATACTTGTGTATCTCTTTGCATAAGTGTAGTGTTTAAAAGTGTTAATATTATTCTTTTTTTTATTGTCCAATTACTTTACCCAGAATGTACTCTTCCGGCACAAATCCCCATTCCCGACTATCGAAAAATTCGTCGCGATTGTCATCGAGTACAAAGTAGTAGTTCTTTTTAATGGTGTATGAGTTCGACAATTTTCCATTTATGAAAATTTCATCTTTATGTTTGCGAACTTGGTTGCCTTCAAATTCAATAATTATATTTTTATAGATGTCGTAGTTTCTGTAGGTCAGGTTTATTTTATCGCCTTTTTTTGGCACTCTTAGTGGACCAAAATTATCTTCCGACCACGAGCGATAAGGGCTTTTGGGAAAAATTCGGTTTGCCCCTCCACGTATTACGTTCACAATATTGACATAGTCAACAGCCTTGTCTTTTTTTAGCGCCTTGGCTTTTTCCCTGGTAATGGGCGCTTCGTAAACAGACATAGTGTCGATTATGGTTTTGAGTTGGTCTATAGCGTTTTTCTTAAAATAAGCCTCAGCGTCGGTAGTTTGCCGAAGAATAATTCGGTGCTGAAATTGTGCGCTATCGGGAGCGGCTAGTGGTTCTTTATTTACCGTAACTTCCTTTTTCATGATGCGAACCGCTTGGCCGGGTAGCCCAACTACGCGTGATATCAAGCGTTCTTTTTCATACAAAGGCGCATCAAAATTGTGTGGCCCGGCATGGTAAATAATATCGTTAGGTTCTATTGAGCCTAAGCCGGGAAGTTTCATGCCCAGAAACCATGCTCCTGCCGCAGCTTTATTTATCCAAACCAACTCACCCTTGTTTATTGTAGCTTCCATGGTTTGGTCGGCTACACGGTGAAAGGTAATGATAAATTGGAACAGGAAAGCGATGCCAATTAGTGCGAAAATTAAAGGTTTTAATAATTTCTTCATAGTTTAATTATGTGTTTACAATCCCTATTCAATTCCTTGTAGTAATCGACTCCAGCGAATTTTGTTGATAAATGATTTGTCTTTATCTAATGATAGCCATATAAACAGTGGTTTACCCACAATGTGATCTTCCGGCACAAAACCCCAGAAACGAGAATCTTGTGAGCTGTGACGGCTATCGCCCATCATCCAGTAATAATTTTGTTTGAATGTATAGCTAGTGGCTTGTTCTCCATTAATGAAAATTACCTTGTTTTTCACTTCCAAATTATTTCCTTCGTAGGTATTAATTAGGCGCTCGTAAATGGGTAAAATTTCAGTTGTTAGTTTTATTGTTTGCCCGGCAGCCGGCACCTGAAGCGGTCCGTAATTGTCTTCTGTCCAGGGATAGTTGGCGTTGTGCGGGAAGATATAGTCCGACCCGTCACCGCGCTTTATTACCCTTACAACAGAGTCTACAATGCTGAAATTTCTCAGCTTTTTAACCATGTCGTTAGTCATGGGAAGTATATATTTGTTACTACTAAGGGTAGATGCATCTATATCTTCTTGCGAGATATCCATCTTTTGTAGCATTAGCGGGTTTATTCGGTCGCCGTTGGTGTACACGTAATATTTGTACTGCATGTCCTCGAAGTGTTCCTGTTTTTCTCCGTTTACATACATTATTCCGTCCGTAATTTTAAACTTATCGCCGGCTATGGCAACGCATCGTTTTATGTAATTTTCGCGTTTGTCTACCGGGCGAACATGTATTGTAAAGTTGTTTTTTAATAGTTCGCGAGTTTTGTTTTTATAGTGCGAAAGTGGTTTTATTACTCCCCGTATGCGGTCTCGTTGCATGAGTGCCTGCGATTCACTCCGTAAAATTTGGTAGTAGCTTTGGTTTTGATGTTCCACTACTACTGTATCGCCTTCAGGGAAATTGAATACCACAATATCATTTCGTTTAATGTCGGTTAATCCCGGCATACGCTCATATTCCCATTGCACAGCTGTGCTGTACGATTTTGTCGTGGTTGAAAGCGGCATGGTATGGTGAACAAATGGGAATGCAATAGGCGTCATGGGTTTACGTGGTCCGTAATGGAATTTGCTCACAAAAAGGTAATCGCCCACGCGCATGGTTTTTTCCATCGATGAGGTGGGAATGGTGAATGCTTCGATGAAAAACATGCGAATAAACGATGCGGCAATAACTGCAAATATCAGGGCATCGATCCACTCGATAACTTTTTTCTGTTTTTTTACGCCTTTCTGCTTCCAGAAAGCCCAGTGTACTTTTTTGGAAATGTAGATATCGTAAATAACCGGCAGTCCCAGTAACCAAAGGTAACTGTCGAGCCAAATTACCCATAATACGTATCCTGTAGCTACTACAGAAAATTTTACCCATTTGTTGTTTAATAATTCTTTCACTATATCGATATTTAATTTGCTTATAATAACTTTATTGTAGATGTCTATTAGGTGTTCGTTTTAAATGCCCAAAACATCGTTCATGGTAAATATTCCTTTCTTTTTTGCGATGTGTTCTGCAGCAATTACGGCTCCGAGGGCAAATCCTTTCCGGCTTTTTGCACTGTGTGCAATCGTGAGTTCATCGATTGGCGATGTGTATGTAATTTTATGGTCGCCAAACACTTCATCTTTTCGGTTGGCCGTGATGGGTATAACGCCCGGATTTTTAAAATCGAGCTGGAAACTGGTGTACCGTTCAATATTATCGGTTAGCTGTTCGGCCAATGTAATTGCCGTGCCGCTGGGTTTGTCTTTTTTGTGAATGTGGTGTGTTTCCTCAATATTGGCATTGTACTGCGGCTGGCCATTCATAAGCGATGCCAATTTTTTATTGATGGCAAATAGTATATTTACACCAATGCTGAAGTTTGAGGCATATAGGAATGTTCCGTTTTTTTCTTTGCAAATTGCGTGTATCTCACTTAATTTTTCGTTCCATCCGGTGGTGCCGGTAACTACGGGGATATTTTTCGAGATGCATGCCATAACGTTGTCGAACGCAATGTCTGGACGTGTAAACTCTATGGCTACATCGATGTTTTCTTTGTCGATAGCGGGCAATTGTTTCTTGTTGTGTACATCGATGATGCATGTGGCTTCGTGTCCGCGCTCAGTAAGAACCTGATGTACTTCTTTGCCCATTCTTCCGTAGCCTATTAGTAATATTTTCATGGTTGAAGGTTTAATAATGTTGAACGTGCTATACTGAAAATAAGTCTACCAAAGGTAAAATTTTTGTTCTTTATGGTTACGCGGTCAAAATTAGTATAAAAATGCCGTTTGGTGAAATATTTGCCTTGTTCTCTGCTAATTATCGCTTTTGTTTTACGAATTATTCCAGTGTTTTACAGCAGAACGTTTTTTAAAATGTGCCGGTTAGTTTTAGGTTAAATAGTCTGCCAGTTAGGTAGTTGGGTATTGCATATTCGTTGTTTTGAATATCTCTAATCCATGTATAGGAAATGGTATTATTGATGTCGAACATGTTAAACACTTCTAATCCAATCCAAAGGTCTTTAAACCATTTGGTGGGGCCTTTAGGGTTGTTGTAGGTTCTTTCCGACGAAATTAACGATTTTGACATTCCGATATCTACCCGACGATAATCGGGCATGCGCCCCGTGGCCATGTATCGTGGCGAGTTCGGTGGGCCGAACGATAATCCGGAGCCATAAACCAAGTTTAGGTGTACTTTCCATGTGGGGTTTCCGGGGATGTAATCCTGAAAAAACAGGTTTACAGTTACACGCTGATCGGTGGGGCGGTCGATGTACCCCGGTTCAATTTTGGTTTGGCTTCCATCGGGGTTTGTAACGAAATACATATCGTCTTTTATGTCTTCCTGAGCTTTCATCAGACTAACTGAAATCCACGAATCAACTCCCTTTACAAATTGTCCGGTTAGTTTCATGTCGAGCCCAGTGGTGTATCCCGATGCACTGTTTTCACCTTCGTAAAGAATTTGGAGATTGTTTACCGTGTAGGGGATGATGTTTTCGAGCTTTTTGTAATAAATTTCGGAAATAAATTTAAAAGGGCGGCGCCAGGCTGTGAAGTTGTAGTCGGCTCCGGCAACTATATGATACGATTCTTGTGCTTTTATATCTTTGTTTTTGTTGCCTTCTTTGTCGAACACCTCTTTGTAAAATGGTGGTTGGTAGTATGAGCCTCCGGAAATTCTAAATAGCCAGTCTTTTTTCCAGTTGGGCTGAATAGCCAATAAAAACCGGGGCGATATCATTAATTGATTGTTGAAATCCCAGTATTGTGTGCGCAGGCCACCGTTAATAAAAAGTTGGGTGCTGTCGATTGTTGTTTTCCAGGTGTTCTGAATGAAGGCAGACAATCGATTGGAGTAAATTGAGTTTGAAAATTTTCGGCTTTCGAAAAGAGTTGTTATTGAGTCGGTAAATACATCCATTACCTCGCCTGACGGAGGCAGTGAGTATCCGGCCGAGTCGAGCATCATCCATTCATTAATCTCATCTTTAATGTCTTCTACCTGCCATTTTGCGCCCCATTTTATATGGTGATTGCCGGTTTTGTATTCTCCTTTGTGGGCGATGTTGTAAACTAGAGCGTCTAAGTAGTTGCGTGCATGATCTAAATAGGAGCCTACCGCCAGACTCCCAATACTATCGCCAAAAGTGCTACTGCCCATGTTGGTGTCCACCTGGTTTAACCAGTATTCGCCCAATATGTCGAATGTTTCTGATTCTGAGCTTGTAAATGCCGATGCCGAAATATTGAGCCTGAGTTTTTCGGTGGGCTTGAAGTTGAGTAAAAATGCTCCCTGACTGGTAATAAATTCATCAATTTCTTGTCCTTCAAAATAGACCTTCAGGCGTAGTGCATTGTTTACCAGACCAAATTCGGTTTCCCGATCCACGGGCTTGAATTGATATGTATTGTTGTTGTAGTTTCCGATAAACCCTATTTCGAGTTTTTCGGTTAAATCGTATGTAATAAATGTTTGTAAATCGGAAAATGTGGGGTTGTAGTCGCCGGTTGTTTCCAGTGTGTTGAGAATATATCCCGATTTTTTGTAGCGAATACTGGTTATATGTGTTAGTCGATGGTTTTTGCTGGAGCCGTGCACCGTTAAGGCACCTTCCATAAGTCCGGCTTTAAATGATCCGCCCCAGTCAGTAGGTTTTTTATATTCAATGTTGAGTACCGACGACATTTTATCGCCATATTCGGCCTCGAAACCTCCGGCAGAGAAGGCGAGGTTGGCTACCATTTCCGGATTCAGGAAACTGAACCCTTCTTGTTGTCCGGAACGAACAAGAAATGGGCGGTATATTTCTACGCCATTTACATAAATCAGATTTTCGTCGTAATTTCCGCCGCGTACGGAGTACTGGTTGCTTAGCTCATTGTTTGACGAAACGCCCGGCATGGTTTTAATAATCGCCTCAACCGATCCGCTAACTTGTGGCAGGTCAGAAATAGTGCGCGGGTCGAGGAAGTAGGTAGTGGAGTGGCGTTCGCGTTCTGCTGCAACTTCAATTTCTTCGAGTTTTTCAGCGGTCATCTCTAATTGTATGTCAAGGCGCTTGCGTTCTCCGGGCTTTAGCGTAACAGTTATTGTCTTTTTTAGGTAGCCAATGCTGCTGTAGTGAATAATAACCGGCTCGCCTGCCGGTATTTGCACTTTGTATTTTCCGGTAAACTCCGATGTGGTTCCCGTTTGGTTATTTTCAACGGCTATGTTGACCATTTCGATGGGATAATTGTCGATATCGGTTATGCGTCCGGTTATAAAACCGGTAGATTGAGCAACTGATGCGAAAGAAAAAAAGGTGAAGATTAGAAATGCTGCAATTTGTCTCACTCGTATTAAATTTTATTCGTTGGTTAATTTTGTTGGCTGTCATCTGGTTGGCAACCATTCTTTAATGGTGTTTGGGTTTGTAATTTCTTGATAATCAATGCTTGTTGGCGTAAAAATCCGTAACGGGTTCTCCTTTGCATGAAAACGAGCGTGCAAAATAAACCCATTCCGGCTTTATAACCATTTGTTTTCTATAAATATTGTAAAACTACTCCTGTTTTTTATGGGTAGCTTCTATTCTGCACGATGGTTGGTCAGAAGCAGCATTAACCATTTCGCAAGTAACAAGTACTAGATCGTTATTTTGTCGAATATTGTAGTAGATATTTACCTTTTCGTTCAATTTAAGTTCGTGCAAATAATTGACTGAAATGGTTTCAATGGGATTTAATGCCAACGATTTTGGCAGGTAGTCGAGGTACCACTGTAGGTAAGCTACATTATTTACATGTTGGTTTAGGTCGATGCTCGAGAAGTGTACTTCGTGCATAAACACGTGCTCTGCGTTGCCCTCAACGCCTTTTAGTTTTGGAATAGGGTCGTTTATCAGGCACCGATCTTTTAGTTTATAAGCTTTTTCTACAAAATCTGCGGCGGGGACAATTTTTTTTGTTTCCAAATTGAGAATAAGCCATGCTGTATTGGCTACAGCAAACACTTTATCATCGAATTTAAAATGGAAATCGCGGTAGGAGAACATGCGGTCGTAATCTTTTACCCATGTTTCGGTTTCTATTTTGGAGCCTAAGTGTGGCGTACCTATAAGTTTAACCCTGACACGCGAAAGCATCCATGCATGGTTGGCGGCGGTCATACGTTTGTACCCCACATTGAGCCGTCGGGCGTGTTCGGCGGCATCTTCCTGTACATGATTCGCCAGTGCCGCAAGTGAGAAGCGTCCGGCTGCGTCTATTTCGTAGTGTTTTACAACATGTTCGTTGAAATACAGTGGTAGTACATCCATAATATTCTGTTTTAGTGCTCTATAATTGACATCTTCGTTACTTTTTAAAGTTGGCCAATGCCTGTTTGGCTTTTCGTACAAAAATTTGCCTCTTTGCTTCGTGTAATTTGCAAACCTATCGTAATTTTTATGTTTGCGGATTTTGGATTCTAATTTCAACCACAAATTTAAGAAAGCTTTTTAGAATCTATCGGTTTAACGTGTTGTAAATTCCTCGGTTAATAGACTTCCAAAATTCCACAAGGATATAGTTTTTCATTTCCAAATTCTTGCAGAATTTAGGTTAACTGTTCGTCAATAAATCCGATTTTCTGCATTTCGACATGCTCAATGTATCACGTTATACTTACTCAAACTCGTATCACTTACACCAGTAAACTCAACGATTTGGAGTTTCGTAAGCCTTGAAAATCGAATTTATTCACTGAACACCCCCGACTTTATGGACAGTATCTAACTATACATGAGTGTCCTGATTTGGGTTGTGTTTTCTGTTCGTGAATTGTTGCTTCGTTTGACATTGTTGTTTTATGCTCTTGACAGGTCGTTGTGACAAAGTGGTATCTTCCCATATTATCTTTTTTGCTATATTTACATGAATCAAAAAACATAGCGCCATGAATAAACCAATTTTAGTATTACTGTTGTTGATTGCTTCGTTGGCTTTAAATGCTCAGGAAGAGAAGTTTAAAGCCTTATTTTTGTATAATTTCAGCAAAAATATCGAATGGCCTGCCGACAATCGGGAGAGTTTTAATGTTGCTGTAGTGGGAAATTCTCCCGTTTACGGAGAACTTTTGGTGATCGCCAAGAAAGGAAAAGTGGGTGATTTACCTATTTCTGTTAAAAAGGTTAATTCTATTGCTGAAGTTACGGGGTGCAATATGGTATTTGTATCGAACAATAAGAGCAGCCTTATTCCCGAAGCTGCGGCTAAATTATCATCACTGCCTGTTTTATTAATAACCGAAAATAGTACAGCTAACCAAGAGGGAGTTGGTATTCGATTCATTATGGTGGGAGGAAAGCTGAAATTTGAAATTTCGCGAAAGTATACCCAGAAAAACGGTATTAAGGTGAGTCCTTCACTTTTTGCTTTGGGTAGCGAAATTTAAGTATATGCGTAAATTGGTTGCATTGCATCAAAGCAGTTGGTTGCAAATCGAAATGCTTTATTGCAATAAATCGGATTTTGCTTTTTTACATCAATTAATAATTGCCTTTTGAAATAGGTATAATTTGAAATCAAAAACAGAAAAAGATGAAGAAAAATCTACTTTATATTATAGCGAGTTTGGTGTTGGTAGTATTAATGGGTTTTAGCTCCTCGCTCTTCGGGCAGTCGAAACTCGATATCGATAACCTAACTAAAGATGAGATTGTAAATTTAAGCTACGAAACATTAATGGAACTCCCACTGGGCGATCTTATGCGACTTGCCGATATTGTGGGGATGACTACGGATGAGTTGTTGCAATTGGCCATTGTTTCGGCGTCGAAAGAGTCTGAGTCGTTGTTCGATGCTCCGCTCAGCGCATCGGTTTTAACCGGAGAAAATATTAAAAAAGCGGGTGTTACATCCATTATGGAGGCTTTGCGTCTGGCTCCGGGTGTAATTGTGCGCGAACAAACGCCGGGTAATTACGATATCCACATTCGGGGCTACGACGATTTGGATCCCAATGGGTTAATCAGTTTTACGCGAAATGCCATTACGTTGGTGATGGTCAATAACCGCATTGTATACAATGAGTTTCAGGGGAATACTTACTGGGAATTATTGCAATTGAGTGTGGATGATGTTGATCGGATTGAGGTTGTGCGCGGGCCGGTTTCGGCTATGTATGGTCCCAACGCTGTTTCGGGCGTAATAAATATTTTAACCAAAAATCCCGGCGAGGAAAAGGGAATGCACGTGAGCACATATTCGCAAGCGGGTGCATTTAATACAATGGTTGGCAATACTGCCCTGAGTTATGGCGGAGAGAATGGTTTTTCTGTGCGTGTTGCCGGAAATTATGATTACCGACATCGACATCAGTCAGATTACTACATTTTATCGGGAAAACGTTATGTGCGCAACGATCAAGGTGTAATTATTGGCGCCGAAACAATTGATGGCGGCTTTGTGGATGAACTTACTGGCGATGAGTTGAATATTGCCGGCGGCATGGCTGTCGATCCGGATGCTAACCCGGCTACGGCAACTCCAAATTTTCGGGAGCGGTATCCGTATCCCGATTTGGCAACAGACCGAAAGTCGGTTAATGCACATCTGGCATACACACAACCCGATTATACGGTTAATGTAATGGGTGGATATGCTACTGCAATGGTGCAGAACTCGTTTCCTATTAATAATTTTGCGGCGTTAAGTACCGATTCGCTGAATAATATGTTCGGTCATCTGTGGGGTAACTATAAAGATTTTACCTTTTCTGCCGACTACAATGTGGGCGACATGAAAACGCTTGGGAGCGGTAGCGCATTGCAGGCCGATTATCAAATTTTGAATTTTAATGCTGAATATAGTTACGATGTTTTTAAAGGGTTTAACTTAAAGCCCGGTCTATCGTACCGTAATGCGGTTTTCAATGGGCGTATTTTGGGAAGCAGCCAACTCGATGAAAACTATAATGTG
>JAWOEM010000217.1:0-6829 GCA_046482785.1 Salinivirgaceae bacterium | reverse complement strand
CAGTGCTAGGGCGTGTTTCCAAGTCTTCGGGATCTCTTACTCCCTGGTGGGTTCCTGAGCCCGAAGGTGCTGTTGGTAGAGCTACTGTGGTAAAGGAACTTGCTGTGCTATATGCGATTGTATTATTTAATTTAGCATATGCCCGAATATAGTATTTAGTGTTTTCTGCAAGTGAAGTCAGGTTCCATGTCACAGATGCTATTTCAAGCGGTAGATCTGTAGCATTTAGGCTTTGGTCTTCTATTGTCGGAGTTTCACTTGTGCTCCAACATATGCCATACTCATCTATCCGGCCCCACATTTCTATAGTTGCTGTTGCAGAGTTGTCGGTAATTTCCGATAACTCGGGTTTGCCATTTATCATTTGGGGTAAGTATTCTTCTTCCCATTGGAATGTGGGATATCCTTTGTTCGTATCTTTATTAATTGTCCAAATTTCTTCCGTCCCATTAGCTTCTTCATGGGAAAAGTCCCAGCCTTCGTTTAGGAATGAACCAACCCACTTTAGCTCTTCTGTAGTTAATATTGCGTACGAAGGGTTTACAACATTTGTGCTATCGCTATTATAAATGCAACTGGTTGTAGTGGGGTTGTTAACAATATTTTGAAAAGGAGAAGAGTATTCTGCCTGAGCTCGGCCTACGCTGTAACATTTACTGACTGTTGAATTACTATTAACGCCAATGAATCCAGCGGCCTTGTCGACGGCAATAACATTAGCGTGTGAGTAGCAATTGGATATATTTGCGTAGCTTGCATAGCCAATTAATCCGCCTGTAGATTCTCCGTGAGATGAATATACCTTCCCCTTTGAGTAGCACTGTTCAATAGTTCCATTCTCAATGTAGCCAACCAAACCTCCTATGTTTGAATAGGTGCCAATTGACTGACCATCTACGGAACTTTTTAAAATGGACCCATTTTCTAAGCGTCCTACTAAAATTCCTGTTTCTCGATGTCCTATAATATGGGCATTCGTAATTTGAATATTTGTAATTAGCGCATTCTCTCCACTTACGAATCCAAACAGACCAACATTTTGTTCATAAGATTGATTTATATGTAAGTTGGTAATTTTATACCCATTTCCATTGTAATTACCTGTGAAGTTTGCGTCGCTATTGCCGATTGGAGTATATGCATCGTGGTGGTTGGTTGTCACGATAGCATCAATATCATTTGTTTGAGAGAAGTATGCATTCCATACGGAACTATTGTTTGATATCCAGACGAGGTTATTTAGAGTGCTAATTAAATAAGGGTCAGACAATGTGCCACTCCCGGTAGGTGTTTGTTCATCAATATAAGTTCTAAAAGATTTCGGGTCTCCGTAAATGATATCACCCTCAACTCGAACATACATTCGAATGTAATACTCGGTATTTTCTTCCAGATCAGTTAGTTCCCATTGAATAGTATCAAGGGGTGAGGCTAATTCATTGGTAGAAATAGAAAAATCATCAACTAATGGTTCTGAGGATGTGGCCCAGCAAATTCCATATTCGGTTGCAGAAGCTGCAAAGATTCCTGATACTGTAGCAGATTTTCCATTTATTGTTACTGAAGGATGGCTTTGAATATTTAAAGGATCGAAATCGTAACCTTGCCAGGCTAGTAAAGGGTAGCCATTATTCTCATTTTTATTAATATTCCAAATAGCATCTGTAGCGCTGTTATTTACGGCAAAGTTCCAATCATTGCTAATATAAATAGGAATAAAACTCATTTCTTCTGTAGTTAGGCCTTGGCCCGGCCCTTTCGGTTTGCCACAGGTCTCTTTATCATAAAAACAAGAAGTAAATTCTGCCGAACTTGAGCTGCCGGAAAAACCACCTGAGTAATTAAATCCCCCTCCGGTTACGGTTCCGGTAGAATACGATGACTGAACAGTGGATTGGTAGCACCTGCCAACAAAACCTCCTGCATGGGAATTTCCACAGTTTACGTTTGTTTGAGAATAGGAATCATTAACAGTTGTCTCATTTAAATAACCAATAAGACCTCCACAATAATTACCTTCATTGGTAGTGGCCTGCCCATAAGTGTAACATTGGCTGATTGTTGATGCTTTAGCATTTCCAATTAATCCACCTGCGGTTCGGTCTATTGCTGTTATTGTGCCATTGGAATGACAAGCAGTTATTGTTCCCAGAACAGTTCGTCCGGCTAATCCGCCTACAAAGTTAAGCCCTGTTATAGTGGCATTCACTATTCTTAGGCTATCTATGCGGGCATCAATTCCTTCTATAAACCCAAATAGGCCTACTGCTGAAGAGTCCGGCAGGTTTATGAAAACATTGGCTATTTCGTAATTTTGCCCGTTATAGGTCCCTGAGAATTTAATTACGTTGTTTCCAATGCGCGTAAGTCCTTCACCCGCATTCCACGATTCCGATACAGATGCATCGATATTTGATGTTTGAATGTAGTGTCTGTCCCATTCAGCGTCATTTTGCGAAAGCCAATACAGGTTTTCGAGAGAGCCAATTTCATAGGGGGTTTCTTGCGTTCCATCGCCTTGTGAGGGGGGTGTTGCCACCTGAGCAAAGATTGAGGTCGATAATAATAAGCTTAAAATTACGCATAAGCCTTTTAGTTGTAAATTTGCTTTTTTCATTCTTGTTTTATTTTTAATTATCGCACAAATTTACATTAACAAATGCTTACTGCAATAGCGGTTCGTCTTATGGCCGTTGTGGTTATATAAGCGGTAGGGGATTATTTGTGAGTGGTAGTTTCTATTTTGTAAGTGGCAAGATTAATGTGCTGCTCCGGGCCGATTTTACACGCCTCTTTTTTTAAAAGTGCTTGTTTAATAAGTCTTTAAACTCTCTTATGCGTCTTCGGGCAATCGGTACCGTAGAGTTGTCAGACATTATCACACTGTTTTTGAGGCTGTCGAATCGGTATACGTGTTCTGTATTAATCAGATGTGAACGGTGAGTTCGGAAAAAGCACTCGAGATTTAGCTCTTCTTCAAGTTTTTTCAGTGGTTTGGTTATAATAATCTTTTCCCGTCGTTCTATAATTGCCTTCGTATATACGTTATCGGCTTCTAACCGAATTATCGCATCTGTATCGATAAATTCAAATCCACTTGCCGTTGCTATTTTAATACGACTTTTCGTCGGTTTTTCCACGTCGGCAAGCAGGTTTTGGTACTTCGCCGATTTGTTTGCGCCGCTTTTTTGTTTTTCTTCAGCCTTTAAAAGGGCTTCTTTAACGCTAGATATCGACACAGGTTTAACAATATAGCCAATAGCATTCTTTTTTATTGCCTCAATGGCGTAATGCTCATATGCAGTGGCAAATATAATTTCAAAATCAATTTCGGGCAAGATCTCTAATAGTTCAAAACCCGTTAAATGCGGCATTTCAATATCCAGAAATACAATGTCTGGTTTTTGTTGTAATATAATTCCAATTGCTTCGTACGGATTAGTTGTTGCTCCAACTATTATGTAATCGCCGTTTATCCGGTCAATAATTAACTTGAGTGCTTCTACTGCGTTATTCTCATCATCAATAATTACTATTTTCATTGTCATGATCTTTAGGTGAGCGATAAAAATTTGATTTCGACGCGTGTTCCTTTGTTGTCTTTATTTGCCGGAAAGGCATCGTGCACACTAATGGCTAACTTGTTTCTATGAAGTTCATCAAACAGCATTAACCTTCTTTTGGTTATGTTCGTGCCATGAGATTTATGCTTGTGCTTCCTATGTCTTTGGTGTGTTTCAGCCTTCTGTCTGCCTATTCCATTATCGATAATATGTATGTTGATGTGCTCTTCGAAAATAAAAACATGAACCTTTAGTGTTTTCCTTCCTTCTTTTAGTCGCAGTCCATGGTGGATTGCATTTTCCACATAGGGCTGAATAATTAATGGCGGAACACTAATTATCGCTATATTAATGTTTTCGTCTATAGTTAGCTCAAAATCAAATGAATCGGAAAATCGTATTTGCTCCATTTCCACGTATTTCTCCAGTGCAGTAAGTTCCTCGTGTAAACTGATGGACGAATGTTGCGAATTATTCAGTATACGACGCATTAAATCGCCAAGTTTAGAAAGGTACTCGCTCGATTTTTCCACATCATTCTTTAAAATATAACTTTGAACAGAGTTAAGTGAATTGTAGATGAAATGGGGATTCATTTGCGCGCTCAGCGCGTGTTGTCTTGTTTTATTTAGTTCTTTCTCCAGTTCGCCTAAGCGTTGAAACTCCCGAATTTTCATTTTGAAAAACAGATAAAAAACTGATCCTATTAGCAAAAGTGCGACAAATATTGAAGAAAGAACAAACCATGCTTTCTTGTAGTAAGGCTTTTTAATATCAAACTTAATTTCGGCAGCGTTTTTACTGAGTTTTCCAAAACTATTTTTTGCTTTCACACAAAATTTGTAATTGCCGGGGTTGAGCTGAGGGTAATGTATATGGCGATCGGTGGTTATTCGCCAATGATTATCGACACCTTCTAATTTGTAATAATACACGAGTGGTTTTACTCGCTGGTAATTCAGTGCTACATAACCAAATCCAATGTAGTTCTGGTTGCTTTCGAGTGTATAGTTTTTTTGAAGGGTGGTGTCGCTACTATTAATATTGCAAGTTGTGAAATGTACATCAGTGCTGTAACCTTTAATGCTTTTTGGAAAATAATCCAGCCCCTTGTTGGTTGCTGCAAACACATGGTCTTGGTATACAATTACGTTATTAATTTCGTTTGCACTTAATCCATGCCCCTTTGTAATGGTTAGTTGATTATTTGACGTTACATATTCGTCTTCTACTTGCAATTTCCCGATTCCATTATTGGTAGCCAGCCACAAAGTGTTATTATCTCTACAAACTGCGTTAATTGAGTTTCCCGGAAGTCCATCGCTTGATGTGTACTGCTTTACTTCGTTATTTCTAATATGTATTAAGCCTTTTGTATGCGTACCCACCCAAATGTTTTCTGCGGAATCCCGAATTATCACGTTGATACGATCGGTTGGCAGATTATCAAATTTTATTTTATTTACTTTAAAGCTGTTAGTATTTAGTTCAAATAGCCCTTTATCGGTGCCAATCCAAATACTACTGTCATTCATTTTTAATGCCGTATAAGCTTCAAAAAAATCATCGAAAACGATAGTCTCTTCTGGATGGCTAAATAATCGCCTTGCACGGTTTCGGTAGCATATTAAAAAATCCTTGCCGGACAATCGTACAATGTCGCTGAAGTATTTATTTGTTCGAACATGCTCGCCATCATGTAATATTAAAGTTCCCAAACGGGTGTCACTGATAAACAAGCTGTCTCCAAAAAACTTCATTCCTTTTGATGTGTATGTGGTTCTGCTTTTCCCGTAGTGCGTTGTTTGGGTTTGGGTTAGATTGAACGTATAATATTGTCCGTAACCTCCGGTAAAATAGAGTTTATTTTTATGAACAGCCAGATGTCGTACCGATCGTTGTCCCAAATCGTTTGTGAATTTAACCGATTGTATTTTTAAGGACGGAATATACGCAATACCGTTTTCTAAAGTCGAAAACCACACACCCCCTTCACTGTCATAAGAAACGGAAGAGACACTTTGACCATCGAGAAAGTGATGGACAGGCCTATTAAAATTCAGATTTTCGTAACTTTTCACCCCTCCTCCAAGAAACCCAATCCATAATAACCCGTTGGGAGCTTCCGACATCCAAATAACACTTTCCTCAAATGTGTGCTTACGCTGCTCATCTGTATTCGTTAATATGTAGAGTTTTTTAAAATCGGTATATAAAAAACGCTCTTTATGAAAGATGGCCGTACTGCGATAACCAAGTTTTGTGATGAAATTTAAGGTGTCGGCAGAAAATGGGGATGCTATATGTAAAGTATTTTTGTCTTTGATGCACGTGTATATTAATCTATGATCATCAACTATTAGCAACTTGTTTGATAAGTTTTTTGTATCTAATCTATTTACGGTTCCTTGGGTATTAATTTTCAATATAGGATTTCCATAAAATGCAATCCACACATTTTCGCTACTGTCCACATAGAACGATTTTTTTATCGGATGCTTTTGCGACATATTGTGCCGGGAAATACTATCGTTGTACGAATACTCACGTATGGAGTCGTTGGCATAGAATGATAGTTCGCCCGATAACCCAACAAACCAAATCCGCCCCTTGTGGTCTTCAAATAATTCAAGTATAGTGTTTTCTGTCAATCCATCTTTAACAGTGAAGTTCTCAAACGAGTATCCATCAAACCGATTCACCCCCTGCCCGGTTGCAATCCAAATAAATCCCTTCCGATCTTGAATAACATGAAAAGTTTCGGAGCTTAATAATCCATTATCTACGGAGTGTTGAATAACTTGCTGTCCGAACGTAGCATGGCTAATGGACAAGAGTAAGGTAATAAATAATATTTGCAAATAAGTAAACTGCATTTGTTTTTGCGATCCCCCTTTCGGTGCAAATATAAAAATAATACCGACACCTGCTTGTAGGGATCAATGATTACTATATTGCAACACTGGGTTTTCGAAAATAAGACTTACTGGTTTCAAAACACGACACAAAATACTTGCACGATAAAACCCTTTGGTGTTCGTATATGAACAGTTATCCATGATTCAACCGTCATGATCATCGACCACAATACCCAGTGTATCAACTTATTGGGCTTGATTGGTATGAATATAGCAACATGATTGGTAATTATTAACCAAAACCCCCAAAACCCAAGCCTTCGGCCTTAGATTACCGTTTTTATGAAAAATTTCCCCAAGTTTTGGTAGGGGGAGGGTTAGGTGGTGGAACATCTGCCAATGTCTGAT
>JAWOEM010000199.1:0-6541 GCA_046482785.1 Salinivirgaceae bacterium | reverse complement strand
AGTGGCGCCGTTTTAGAGATTTGAATTATATTGGTTTCGGATTTCTGTACTTGCTCCAAATATTAGACGCTACCGTTGAAGCACATCTCTTCGAATACGATATTAGTGATGATTTGACTTTACGTTACCAACCATTTATTCATCAGAATGTTTGGACGAGTAACCAACAACCAAGGTCGGGGAACATTGGTCTGGGAGTATCGCTAAGCTTCTAAAAATATATTTCCTGTTTTCACGAAACAATTTATTATGTAAAGCATATTAATGCTTCCATAATATATCTTTTGTGGCTGAATCCCGTTAAACCCTTGGATGCTACATAAGAATATTTTATATTCGCACCAAACACTATGATTACGACCCTTAACTCACAATCCAATGAAAAAAATTCTCTCAATTACCATACTTCTTAGCTTTTCAACGGTGCTTTTCGGCCTAAGCGGCCAAATCGATACAGTTCGTATTGCCGAGCAAACCGCCTTGAAAAAACTAACTACCGATTATGACAGTTTACTGCACTCCTGGTATGTAAGTCGCTCTGTATCTTATTTCGACACAACCGAAGCAATTGATCTGGACACGCATTCGTCTGTGGCATATTTACCGCACGATAGTGTTATTATGAAAAATATGGCAGAGATGCCTGTGTTTTTCGATATGACCTACAATAAAATTGTAAGAGCCTATTTTAAAGTATACTTGCAAGACAAACGTGAGCTGACGGAAACAGTATTGGGATTGTCTGATTACTATTTTCCCCACTTCGAGGAGGTACTCGATCGGTATAATTTGCCCATGGAGCTAAAGTATTTGCCGGTAATAGAATCAGCATTGAATCCACGTGCCGTATCGAGGGTTGGAGCTACAGGGTTATGGCAGTTTATGTATGCAACCGGACGATTCTTAAACATGGAAATTACTTCATTTGTTGATGAACGCCGCGATGTTGCAGCATCAACACTCGCTGCTGCACAGTATTTAGAATCGCTGTTTGCCATTTTCGATGACTGGACTTTGGCGTTAGCAGCCTATAATTGCGGTCCGGGCAATGTGAACAAGGCCATTAGGCGCAGCGGTGGAAAAACAAACTTTTGGGATATTTATTACTACTTACCAAGAGAAACACGCGGATACGTTCCCGGTTTTATAGCAGTTATTTATATTTTCAATCATCAAAAAGATTTGAATTTGCGGGCGCGAACTATTGAAATGCCAGTTATTACCGATACTGTTATGGTTAATTCGAAATTACATTTAGGACAAGTGGCAGAAGTAATGCAAATTCCGTTGAAGAAACTTCAGGATTTGAACCCGCAGTACCGAAGAAACATTATTCCCGGCGGAAAAGCCTACCCATTACGCTTACCCGATATGCAGGCTACAGAGTTTATATCGTTGGAAGATTCAATTTATGCATATAAAGACTCGGTGTTTTTTAACACCAAAGCACTGACTCAAACACCTAGTACACAGCGTTATTATGGAGATGCTCCTTCTGGAAATTATGCGCGCTTGACGTATACTGTAAAACCCGGCGACAATTTGGGTTTTATTTCGGAGTGGTACAATGTACGCATTAGCGATTTACGCCATTGGAACGGTATTCGGGGAAACGTAATTCGATCGGGACAAAAACTGGTGGTGTATGTTCCTAAATCAAGATCTGCAAATTATAGCGATATCAATCAATTGTCGTTTACTGAAAAGCAAAAACGAATAGGGAAGAGTGTTGCTGTAACCACAAAAACCCACAATAAAAACTATCCTGAAGATGCAAACTATGAATATTACACGTTGAAAAAAGGGGATACGTTGTGGGAAATTGCCAAAAAATTTGATGGCGTAACCGACCGCGATATACTTCAAATGAATAACCTCTCTTCCGGCAGGTATTTGAAGCCCGGCCAGCGAATAAAAGTTAAACTTCTGAACTAGCGTTATGGATGTTAAGCCGGTTAAACCATGGAATATTGTTGTCTTTTTTACCTTGGTTTTGGCTGCGTTGGCTTTATTATCACTTATTTTTCCATCAGACGGTATCAATTTTGGGCAAAGTAAACGCTTAAAGTTTGCCAAGCTGGAAACCCTCACCGCAAACGAGCCCGAATATGCAAACATCGATAGTATTATTGCGGTAGCTGAGGAAACAGATAGTTTGCAAGATCAGGTAATTAACGTAGAGACCGATTCTGTGCCCACGAAAGATAGTGACCAAACCGAACCCAAAATTGATACGGTTCGAGCTCAGTCAGCATCACTAAAAAAGAAAATACAACCCATTGAGTACCCTACCGGAAAAACAAATATGTTTCACCCGTTTTTTCAGGAGCTGAAATCGGGGAATGTTCAAAAATCCTTGATTCGAATTCTACACTACGGCGACTCCCAAATTGAAGGCGATCGAATTACACGCTACCTGCGAAATAGGTTTCAGAAAATGCATGGCGGTAGTGGTCCCGGGTTACTTCCTTGTTATAATCCTGTTAGTGAGAGTTCAAGTATGCAGATTAAGACCTCCGGTCCATGGGTTAAGCACAGTGTAATGCTTCGAAAAGACTCCGCATTTTCGAATGGTAATTTCGGTATTTTAGGTTCGTGCGCTACACTTAGCGAACGCGACTCCCTAACTGAAGGTTTTCTAAATTATAAGATTTCGAAATACAGTTATTTGTCTGTCCGACATTTTGAGTGGGTGCGCCTCTTTTTTGGAAATGGTGGCGGGCAATTTGAACTTTCTATTTATGAGCGCGATTCCCTTCTGCTTACCGATGTGGTAGACGGGGACGGACCTTTGCAATTTTTTGGTATGCAACTCAATCATACTCCCCAGGATCTTACGTTTAAAGTATCCGGTCAGGATTTACCGAGTTTTTATGGACTCACCCTTGACCAGCCCACAGGTATTGCTGTTGATAATATTGCATGGCGAGGGAGCAGGGGAGCAGAGTTTACGAAAATAGACAAACAAGTTCTTGCGCGCTTTTTTAAGCAATTGAATGTAAAGTTAATTGTATTTCAATATGGTGTTAATGTTGTTCCACACATTGTGAAAAATTATGGTTTTTACGAACGGCTTTTGATTAGGCAATTAACCCACCTGAAAAAGGCTGCCGGCAATATTCCGGTTTTAGTGGTAGGCGTGAGCGATATGTCGCGGAAAGTAAACGGTTGGTATGAGTCGTATCCGAATATTACAAAAATTCGCGATGCACAGCGCAATGCTGCGTTTAAAAGCAATTGTGCATTTTGGGATATGTATGAGGCAATGGGCGGACATAACTCAATGCCGGCATGGGTTTTTTCCGAACCGCCTCTGGCTCGTAAGGATTTTACGCATTTTAACTATCGGGGCGCAAGCATTGTTGCCCAAATGATGTATAATGCCATAATGTACGATTATAATCAGTTTAAAGCAAAATAGCCGGGTGGTTGAAAATTAAGAGTATATGCGCGAATTATTGTTTTTATTTTGCTTGTTCTTTTTTAGCTTAAAGGTTTCTCCGGCGCAGGACTATCCATACGATATCGACCAATACCCATTTATTCACTATAGAAGCAATCGCTTAACGCAAATTAAAAATGCCCCCGGTTTTGCTGCATTTTATAGTAAGTGGCAGAATATTGTAGTGGGCAAAGACACAAAACTTGAAATTTTGCATTTGGGAGATTCGCATATACAGGCCGACTTTTTTACCGGGCGTGTAAGGCAACGCGTGCAAAGTTTTTCGGCGGGTGCAGAAGGAGCCAGAGGTATTGTTTTTCCGTACAACTTGGCAGAAACAAATAATCCGGGAAACTATATTATAGAATCGGAAAACAATTGGCAGGTGGTTAATGCCTTGAAAATCAGTGATTCCAAAACCGGAATTATTCCATTAAAATTAACTACAACCGATTCGTTAATCAAGCTTCGGGTTACACAAAAAGACGATGCAATTAATACGGAATTTAACGAAATTGAATTTTGGTATCATGCCAGCGATACGGTTAATTTGCTTACTCCCGGTAATCAGGTGGTACATTTGAAGAAAGGATATGGCAGGGTAGCACTTACACTTACCGATTTTACAAAAGAGGCAGAGCTTACGCTCTATCGGCTGGGCGATTCGGTTCCGTTCGAGTTATTTGCCGTGTGGTTGAAAAATTCATTGCCCGGCATCACTTATCATGCGTTGGGATTAAATGGTGCACGAGCCAAAGATTTTGTGCTGTGCGATAATTTGTCACGATTTTTACAATTCGTAACCCCCGATGTTATTGTTATATCTTTGGGTACTAACGATATATACAGTAATAATCCGGATTTGCCGGCTTTTCGTGAATATTACTCCCGTTTAATTGCTGATATTCGTAAGGTTTTTCCCGAAAAAGCCATAATTTTAACCACTCCGGGCGACCATTTTGTCCATAGAGCAGCGGCAAATGTGCATGTGGAAGAGGCTGGTCAGATTATAAAAGATATTGCCCGGGAGCACCAGTGCGCTGTTTGGGATTTTTACGAAATAATGGGAGGCTACGAATCTGTTTCACAATGGCGACGTTATGGTTTGGGTGCCAAAGATTTAGTACATCTTTCTCCGAAAGGGTACAGGTTGCAGGGCGATTTGTTTTTTAATGCGTTGCTGAGGTATTTTGAAAAACAATATTTCCCTGCTAAAAACGAGTAACTGATGGTATAATGATCGACTATTTATCACAAATATTTACGTTTAATTCAAAAGCACCAATGATCTTCACGCATTGGAGTTTCTGGGTTTTCTTCCTTATTGTGATGGTCGGATTTTCTACCCTGCAAAAACGCATGCAACTACGCAATGTTTGGCTGTTTGCGGTTAGTCTGTTTTTCTACTACAAGTGCGGGGGCTATTATTTTTTCCTGCTAGTTTTTAGTACAATTACCGACTATTTTATCGGGCAGGCAATTTATAACAATTATATTCCCCTTCGCAGAAAATTATTTGTTGCCTTAAGTGTTTTTATCAACTTGTTTGTTCTCGCTTATTTTAAGTATGCATACTTGATTGGTGACCTCGTTTCTACGCTTACCGGAATCAATTTTGAAGTGAAAAATTATTTGGCAATGGCCGTAAACGGTGTTTCGAACTCAGAATTCGATGTAAATTCCATTATTCTTCCTGTGGGAATTTCTTTCTATACCTTTCAGACCATAAGTTATGCTGTTGATATTTACCGCTATAAAGTAAAACCGGTTAAAAATATTCTTGATTTCGGGTTTTATGTATCCTTTTTTCCACAGCTAGTGGCCGGCCCTATTGTGCGAGCAGCAGAATTTGTACCTCAAATATACCGCAAGTTTAAGCTTAGTAATTACGAGTTCGGGTATGCGCTATTTCTGATTTTAAACGGATTGGTAAAGAAAATTGTGATTAGCGATTATATTTCGGTCAATTTTGTCGACCGTGTATTTGAGCAACCGCTACTTTATAGCGGATTTGAAAATTTGATGGCCGTGTACGGTTACTCCATACAAATATATTGCGATTTTAGCGGGTATACCGATATTGCCATCGGCGTTGCTTTGCTTCTCGGTTTCCGCTTGCCCATCAACTTTCGGTCGCCCTACAAGGCCACCAGCATTACCGACTTTTGGCACCGGTGGCACATTTCGCTCTCCAGTTGGTTAAAAGATTACCTCTATATTCCTTTGGGAGGCAACCGACGCGGGACTTTACGGACGTATACCAACTTGCTTATTACCATGGTTTTAGGTGGGTTGTGGCACGGGGCAAATATGCGATTTATTATTTGGGGTGCAATACATGGACTGGCACTGGCTGTAGAAAAGTTTGTAAAAGCTCATGTACACTTCAAACTCCCCGGCATATGGGGGCGCGCTGTGTCTATATTTTTCACTTTTCATATTGTTTCATTTGCATGGATATTTTTTAGAGCTACCAGCACCGACAGGGTGAAAAATATGCTACACCAAATTTCCTCAGATTGGCGATGGAGCAGTACTTTTGACTATATTGAGGGCTACAAATATATTTTCCTGATTATGCTCGTCGGATTTGTTTTTCACTGGCTGCCTTCCACTGTAAAACGACTGTATATTAATGGATTTATACGTGTTCCCTGGTATCTGAAAGTAGGAATTATTGTTCTTGTTGTGTTTATTCTCTATCAGGCACAGTCGGCCAATATCCAACCTTTTATTTATTTCCAGTTTTAGCGGTTTAACTTTGCAAATACAATTTTGTACTCCACTGTTAAAGGGCGATTTTACTTATTGTAACTTTATTTATAGTGACTATTTTTGTAGCTAAACCAAATATTATGAAACAAATTATTTTTTTCATAGTTATAAGTTTCTTTTTAGGAGTTTCTTCAGTTGATGCTCAGTACCATGAGCGCGATTGGCATTGGAAGCCGTATGCCTCATTAGTAAAAAACAAGAAAACGTTTATGGTTCTCTACTATGGAACTGCCATAAAAGGCTACGATGGTACAGTACGTTGGCGTGTAGAAAACCGTACAGCAAAGCCATTATTTAAGATTACTCTAAATACACAAACGTTTG
>JAWOEM010000093.1:0-3944 GCA_046482785.1 Salinivirgaceae bacterium | reverse complement strand
CAATACTCATGCTCCTGTTAAAAGTATGTATTTGGTTGTACCCTACGGCAAATGTCCAACTGTCGGGGCCTTCGCCATTTGCCATTTTGTTAACGTTGGGTGCACTCATTGCAAAACCAATGTTAGGTAAAATAGTTCTATAGTGGTGCGATGATGAATTTACGCCCAAATACATAGCATCGGATTTGCTCATATTGCCGGTCATAGATATTCCAAACTCGCTGCTGCGGTATAGGCCCAATCCGGCGGGGTTCAGGCTTGCATTCGTTAAATCGCTTCCAAGCGCGGTAAATGCGCCGCCCATGGCTTGCGATCTGGCCGAGCCATCGTAGTTATATCGCGAAATAATAAGTGCGTCATCTGCTATTTGTGCGGTTGCTTGTAAGCTGGCAACGGCAACCAATAATGTTATGAATCGCTTCATATCTGTATCTGTTTATAGAAAAATGGTTTTAATTTAAAAAAAGCAAAGGTTAATTTGCATTAACCCTTGCCATAAAAGATTGTTTCTTTATCGTCTGCGTGGTGAACTGGTTCTACTCTGACTAGAACTACTCGACGATGAACTGGAATTCCGACTGGGTGATGAACTTCTGTAGTTCGACCGACTCGAGTTGGAATTTGATCGACTTGGTGAGTAGTTGCTGTTGTTATTCGAATTGTTTCGAATAACGCGATTGCTATTCCGGTTCCTGCTACTGGGCGTTCTTGTATTTATTTGTTGCCGCGTACCCGAATTGTTTGAGTTGTACCTTGGTGTGTTGTTTCGTGGTTGATTTGTATTTCGGTACGCATTATTGGCAGGCCGGTTGGTGTTTACCGATCTATTATTATTGATAATGGCATTATTGCGCTCCAAACTGTGCGAAATATTGTACTGGCTTCGCCTACTGTTCGGGTTGTTCGATTCGGCTGGCCGTGTAAGTGTCATGTTTCGTGCATTTGTCACGTTCCTGCCATTTCCGGTTCGAGTTCCTGTTGTGTTTCCCGGACGCGTAAGTTCGTTTTGCACACTCGCGTTTGTTGTGCGTGTTCTTGAGTTGGCTTCCCCCGAGGTGCGTGTAAGCTGATTGGTTGCAGCCGATTGATTACTCACTCCGCGCTTTCGATGCAAGTCGGTATTGCTAGCCGCACTTGTTCCTCGTGTTCCTTTTGTGCCATAGCTGTTTGCACCTCCACGGTGTGAATAGTAGCTGGTGTACCGATTTTCATTATACACGCTATTGTTGTATAATCCGTTGTAAGTTCCGGCCCAGTAACCATCATGGAATCCATTCCAATATGCACTGTATCCGCCATATCCGTAACCATAAGGGTAGCCGAAGCCCCAGCCCCAACCACCATGCCAGGTCGGATTATACCAGCTGTAGCCAAAGCCAATGTGCATACGCCAATTGCTCCAGCCTACGCCTACGTAAGGCGAGCCGTATCCGGCATAGTAATTACCATACCACGGATCGTTATAGTACGGATCGTAAGTGTAAACGTCATGAAATCTGCGTAAGCGATCCGAGTAATCCATAATTACATAGGTATCTCCTTCGTTTGGATTGCTGTTTTGGTAGCTATCAACATATCCATCGTAAGATTCCTCATTCTGATGATTTAATTCCTTCCGGTTTTCAACAACAGTTGTCTGATTATCATTTGTTTGAGTGTTATCAGTTGTCGCTATTTGGTCTTCCGGAATGTAATATAAATCGTCGGTGTAGGCGCTTTGTTGCACCCCTGCGCAGCCCGTAAGCAGAGCCGCTGCGGCAATTGCTATTAATAAACGTTTCATAATTAACTCCTTTCTCATTAACTGTACTCGCAATCTAATGCTTTTATTTGTTTATACAAACTTCACGGCTGTTAAGTTTCAAATTATTTAATTAATGTGTTTCTTTGTGGTTTATTTATAGAACTCTATTATAACTACAAATATTATACTAAAAAATCATGGCAAAAGTACTTACTTCTCGTAAAGAGAATTATGCACAATGGTATAACGATTTAGTTCTCAAAGCCGGACTTGCTGAAAACTCCGCTGTGAGAGGGTGTATGGTAATTAAACCATACGGTTATGCTATTTGGGAAAAGATTCAGGCGCAGCTTGATCGTATGTTTAAAGAAACAGGACACGAAAATGCGTATTTTCCGCTTTTTATTCCCAAATCGTTTTTTAGCAAAGAGGCCGATCATGTTGACGGTTTCGCCAAAGAGTGTGCCGTAGTGACACATTATCGTCTAAAAAACGATGAAAAAGGCGGTGTGGTTGTCGATCCCGATGCTAAACTCGAGGAGGAATTAATTGTACGGCCAACTTCGGAAACCATTATTTGGAACACATACAAAAATTGGATACAATCGTACCGCGATTTGCCAATACTTGTAAACCAGTGGGCAAATGTGGTTCGTTGGGAAATGCGTACGCGCTTGTTTTTACGTACTGCAGAGTTTTTATGGCAAGAAGGCCATACTGCACACGCTACCAAAGCTGAAGCCATAGAAGAAACAAAACAAATGATTGATGTGTATGCAACATTTGCGCGCGAACACATGGCGATGCCTGTTATTCAGGGACATAAAACTGAAAATGAACGATTTGCCGGTGCTCTCGATACGCTCTCCATTGAAGCAATGATGCAAGATGGAAAGGCGCTTCAATCAGGAACCTCGCACTTTCTAGGACAAAATTTTGCTAAAGCCTTTGATGTAAAGTTTGCCGATAAAAATGGCAAGTTGGAGCATGTTTGGGCTACTTCATGGGGCGTTTCTACGCGATTAATGGGAGCGCTAATTATGGCGCATAGCGATGATAATGGGCTGGTATTGCCTCCAAAACTGGCACCTATTCAGGTGGTAATTGTCCCTATTTATAGAAACGATGAACAATACGATACCGTTTGCCAAAAAGGCGAAGAGATTCGTAAAGCATTGTTGAAAAAAGGCATAAGTGTAAAATTCGATAAACGCGATACCCAGAAGCCCGGATGGAAATTTGCTGAATACGAACTGAAAGGCGTACCATTAAGATTGGCCTTGGGAATGCGCGATATTGAAAACGGAACCATTGAAGTTGCCCGTCGCGATACCTTGACAAAAGAAGTAATGCCGATGGAAGGTATTGAAGATGTGGTGGATAAATTATTGGTCGAAATTCAGGATGAAATTTATAATAAAGCACTTAAATTCAGGGAAGACAATATCCATTATGTTGAAACATGGGATGAGTTTGTTGATACGCTCGAAAATAAAGGTGGTTTTATTATGGCTCACTGGGATGGAACTTCAGAAACAGAGCAAGAGATTCAAACCAAAACAAAAGCCTCTATTCGTTGTATTCCTTTCGACAATCCACAAGAAGAAGGCAAATGTATTTTAACCGGAAAGCCCTCAAAAGAGCGGGTGATTTTTGCTAAAGCTTATTAATAAGAAACAATTCTGACATAATGCTGTAATAGCATATGTTAAAAATTAGAATAACCTAACCACCGCGGTGTCAACTGTTATAGTTGACGCCGCGTTTTTTTTGGCGATAAAAGTTGTGTTTCAAAATTGGGTGTTTGGAAGTTGTGTGGATTGAGTGAATTGAGTTGATTGAGGAATTGAGTGAAATGAGTTTGTGGTTTCTGCGTGTTTTCTGCCAAATTTCACCTTCCCGTTTGTTTTTATCTGATCTTAGATCTTGGATTTTTGATGGAGCTTCTGTTGCTTTTGTGCCATATTTCACCTCTCCGTGAATTTATGCCTGAACTTAGTTCTTGGATTTTAGATGCGGGTTCTGTCTTTTCTTGGCTAAACTGCAGCTGCAAGACTTTCTGCTTCGTAAATTAGATGACTAATTCCAGAGGAATTGAATGTCTATAGCTAGACATCCGCGCCCGCGAAATCATTGATTCGCGCGGCAATCCTACCATCGAAGTCGACGTTGAACTCGAATGTGGCGTCGTCGGTCGCGC
>JAWOEM010000438.1:0-7909 GCA_046482785.1 Salinivirgaceae bacterium | reverse complement strand
GCCTACCATTGGCTGAATTTCGAAAACGACCATCGGATCGTCGTAACTCTCAAATGAATTTAAGCGGGCCATAATTTGTTTGTGGTAGGGGAACAGTGTGTCTTCCACTGTAATGACCAACGAATCAAACAAGGCCTGCTCTTCGGGGGTCCAATTTTTATAGATGCTTTTTATTTTCGAAACCAGTACCGGGAATTCTTCGGAGTGGAGTTTTCGTAATTTCCGTTTGTCGGGCGTGTTGCTTTTTCGTTCGATGTAAACCCAGTTTTTGATGAGCATTTTTGAATCGCTGATCACTTGGTTCAGATCGCTTAAATATTGCACCGAAGGAGAGTAAATGTTTGCAACCTGCTCGTTTAATTGCTTGTTTTTTTGTAGGGTTGTGTAGGTTAGAATGCTACTTACCAAAAGAGTTATAATGATAAGGCTAAAGCCTAATAATAAGCGATTTGCGATGGTGAATCTGTACTTCATACCTAATATTTTAATTATTGCGCCAGTGGCGTTCTAATTTATTTTAAATTTCTGTAAAACAGGTGCTTATATCTGTTTTGCTTTTATGTTTTTTGCAATTAAGCTCGATAAATATGGATTGAGCTATATTCATCAAACCTAAAAATAGATATTTTTTTTCTATCAGCATACAAATTTAAGATATTTTCCGCGGTTCAACTATTATTAAAGGTGTTTGCGTATAAAAACGACATAAATTAATTAAGTTCGCATAAAATTTATCAATTATGTGTGGAATTGCAGGCTACTGGCAAGCGACCGAAATGTTGGGAAAATCGCATCTGGAAATAATGGCTGAGACCATGGCTCACCGGGGTCCCGACCATCAGGGTATTTATCATTCCGCTAAAGCAGGTTTGGCGCACAGGCGTTTGAGTATTATCGATTTGTCTGATGAAGCCAACCAGCCCTTCTATTCGCAGGATGGACGTTATGCCATGGTGTATAATGGAGAGGTTTATAATTTTAAGGAGCTGGCCGCTCAGTTTCATATCTTGCCAAAAACCGGTAGCGATAGTGAAATTGTGCTGGAATTATTTGCCAAGCGGGGAATAGAATTTGCCAAGCTGCTGAACGGAATGTTTGCCATTGCCATTTATGATTTGCATGAACAGCGTTTGTTTTTGTTTCGCGATCGAGCTGGTATCAAGCCTCTTTTTTATTACTATGCGAACAATACGCTTGTTTTTGCATCGGAGCTGAAAGCGTTACAGAAAGCCTTGCCCGGTAATTGGTTGCAAAAAGACACGCAGGCATACGGAGCTTTTTTGCATTTTGGATTTATTCCCGCTCCTCAAACTATATATCAGAATGTTTTTAAACTGGAGCCGGGGCAGATGATTTTGCTCGATAAAAATGGGCTGAAACTTCAACAATGGTGGTCTATTGAAAGTAAAATTGCCGATAGGCGGTTTACCAATGAGAAAGAACTATTGCAGCGTTTAGATGTGGCTGTGAATAGTGCCGTAAAAAGTCGCTTGATAAGTGATGTGCCGGTAGGTACGTTTTTGAGTGGTGGTGTCGATAGTAGTTTGGTGTCGGCTATTGCTGCACGCCATTTTAATGGGAGAATTAAAACCTTTACCATTGGGTTTGAGCATGCAAAGCATAATGAAGCGGAGCATGCTGCAAAGGTTGCTGCGCATATTGGGAGCGATCATCGGGAGTTTTTTGTTACCGAGGCCGAGGCGCGTGAATTGTTGCCGCAAATTATAACCCAATACGATGAGCCTTTTGCCGATACCAGCGCTATTCCTACCATGTTGGTTTCTAAAATGGCGAAACAGGAGGTTACTGTTACTTTATCGGGTGATGGGGGCGACGAACTTTTTATGGGCTACGGTGCACATATTTGGGCAAAGCGATTGGCTGCCAACAGAACCAAAATGATGGCTCCTTTCTTGCGAACTGCACTTAAACTTGGCAATAGCCGGCATCGCCGTGCTGCCGGTATGTTCGGAAAACATGGTAATCGTATGTCGCACATTTTTTCGCAAGAGCAGTACCTTTTTTCGGAGAATGAAGTGAATGCTTTGCTTGTGGGCGAAAATGCATTTCATCCGGAGTTAAAATCCTTTGGCAACTCGTTTACTCCGCAGGAAAATCAAGCGTTATTTGATTTTCATTATTATTTGCCCGACGATTTGCTGACTAAGGTTGATCGTGCCAGTATGCGCTATGCACTGGAAACCCGGGTTCCTTTGCTCGATTATCGGATTGTTGAGCTGGCGTTTAATATGCATCCGTCGCTCAGGCTGAACGGGAAAAACGGAAAGTATATACTTAAGAAGCTGCTGTATAAATATGTGCCTCAGCATTTGTTTGACCGTCCGAAGCAGGGGTTTTCCGTGCCGCTTCATCAATGGATGACCGGGCCGCTAAAAGAGTGGTTCAATGCATATTTAGATGAATCGGTGATTGTTCGTCACGGTATTGTACGTCCAGAAATTGTTGCGCATCTGCGTAAGCGTTTTGAGAAAAAGTCAAATGCATTTTTGTACAACCGACTCTGGGCTATTGCTGCATTGCATGCGTGGTTAGAGGAGGCAGGTGCCAAATAGTAATTCTAGCACAACTCGCTAAGCTCTTTGGTGAGTTTAGTTATGCGACGCTTGGTGAACTTAAATTCGTTTAATACATCTAGGTTGCCATTGAGCTGGTTGCAACACACAATGTTTTTTTTGAGTAAGGTTTGCTTGTGCTGTTTAGTCAAATTGGTTAATATGGTTATGGGGTAAATTTTGTATTCTTCAATCAGTGTTTTTAGTCCTTTTCCTCTGGGGTAGTCCCAACCAAGTAAATTGAGTCCACTACAGGTTCCATATTGAAGCGAATCGTCGGAAAAGCGCGTGTTGGTAATTACCCAACCGGTGTAATTTAAGTTGTGGTACTTTTCCATTGTGCGTCGTTTTTTCACAATGTCGTTTACCCTCGATCTTACGTATAGCGGTACCTGTACGCTAATTTGTTTTCCTTGGTGTTTGCTGTATTTGCATTCTGTTAAATGCTGTGTGTTGTCTTTTGTCGCAATTACGTCCATTTCATGCGTCACGCAGTTTCCGTCGACTACAATGCCAATTTCTGTTTTGTATCCTTGTTTTTTAAAAAGCTGCCCAATGAGTATTTCAAATGGAAAACCAGAGGGCCCAAGTTCCAGAATTGCTTGTTTGAGTTTGTATGGGATTCCTTCTTTGTCGGTATGCTTCCTTAGTATGAGAAATGCCCGGCTATATATTTGCTTTGTGGTTACTCCTTTAAAAAGCCAGTCTTCGATGTCTGTAACAACTTTTGTGATTGTTTGATGGTCGGCGCCGGCATTGTGTAACGATTTTCTTAGTTTTTCCGGAGAAAAAGGTTCCTCTTCGCCTGAGGCTTTTCGTATCAAAATTGGATTATCTGTACTCATGTGTTCAATGTATTGTGATGCAATGATACGTTTTTTTGCCGGAGTTTAGGCTGTAGATATGCGTCAAATGCTTGCTTTTGCTTATAAAATGGCATTTTTTAGTTGTAGATAATCTATGTAATAAAGCACACGAAGCGAAATGCTATTTTTGCCCGGGTCGTTAAATGTTTGTTCAAGGTTTTCGCGGAACGATTTCACAACATAGTCGGAGGACGTGTTGACTTCGTTTTTCCATACTACCGACATTTCGCTGCCCGGCGCAAACTGCCATGTGTAGGCCAAATCGATATTGAATGCGTTGTAGTTGATGTCTTCATTTTCGTTGTATTCGGTGTTGGCACGTAGCGACCCATCTGTATTTAGGTACCAAAAATCTTTGTATTTTACTCTCGACCAGTAGTGGCGCAGGTAAAACGAAAGCGACGAGTTGGCTGTGAATATGTAGTCGAGATTAATGGTTTGTTCAACTTTTCGGTAATTTCGGCGTCCAAATATAATGGTATCGCCTTCGGAGTTGTTGTCTACGTAACCGATAGAGTTAAAATCGTTATCGCTGTTAAAGTTGTAAATGAATGAAAATTTATCGCCCAATCGCAGGCGAGGGCTAATTTCAAACCAGAAGCCACTTTGGTCATACTGGTTGCCGGTCCATCCGCCCAATTTCAGATCGTATGCAAATGTTTTGGTGTAGTCGGACGAAAGCCAGAAGCTGCTGTTTTGCCATGAAACGTTATGGAATTTTGCGCCATCTACACGTGGTTCGTGATAGTTGTAACCACGCACTGGTTTTGTTTGCATGTTGAGTCCGATGCTTAAGTGGTCGGGTGTTGTAATGCGCGTCGAGAAATTGATTTGAGAGCTCACAAATTTATCGTAATCGTACATCGTAAAGTAATAAACATGTATATTGTTGTACCAGTTTAGTAACTTCCAAAATGGTTCTCGAATGGCGTAGTAAAGGGAGAATCGGTGTGCGCGTTCATCGGCACTCGAAAGGTAGCCCATGTCATTTGGGTCATATGTTTTGCTCTCTGTTCTGTGGTACAGGGAAAAACGGAAACGTCCGCTTATGCGTGAAATATCTGCCCAGTAAGAATGCCCGAATGGATTGTCGAGATCGTATTTCTGACTCAGAGAGGCGGCTCCTGAAAAGGCAATTTCTTTACCAAATTCGTAGCGCCCTTCTGTTCCGCTTACGTTTGCTACATATTCTTTGTTGGGTTTGTATAAATTCGTATTAATGAGGCTAATGTATGAGTTGTCTTTTAGTGTTTTTTCGATTACACTGACGTTGTAATTTGTAAATGGTTGTGTTGTAATGTTTTCTTTTTCGCCGGTTAGCGAGTCTTTAATTACGGCATTGGTGTGGCTGCTCATGGCATTTAAAAAGCCCACACTAATTCCATTTTTTGTTTTCCCCGATATTTTAGTGGCATTTATCAGCTGTGTAGTTCCGGGGTTTTCAATTACTTCGCTGCTTCGCTCTTCTGCAATGTCCTCAACATCATTAGCATCGTCGGGTGTAGCTCCTATTCTGCGCGAATAGAACAGTCCTGCTCTGTTAAACAATTCAGTTCCCTCCTTGAAAAACTCCCTGTTTTCTCCGTAATAAGTTTCATAAGGGCCAAGGTTTAGTACATTATTGTCAGATTTTACTTGTCCAAAGTCGGGAATAAGCATCATGTCTAATGTAAAACTTTCGTTGATGCCGTATTTTACATCCATGCCACCTTTCAGCGAATAGGAGTTGTCTCCTTCGTAATTTTCAATGTAAGTCGATGCGTAGGGAATAAACGCCAGACGCACGGGCGGCTCTACGTTTTTAATGCCTTTTAATACCCCGGCTTGCTTGTTTTGGCCATCAACATTAATATCGATGAAGTTCCATGTGCTTGTTTCGCGTTTGCGCTGTAGACTTCGTTTTATGTTAAGCCCCCATTCATGGCTCTTTTGCTTCGAAAACCTTAGTGCCGAATACGGAATACGCATTTCTACACTCCATCCGTTTGGAGTATGATGCACGGCCGATTCCCAAACGGCGTTCCATCCATAATCAGAATAACTGGTGGTTTTTACATCGACCTGTACGCCGGAAGCTGTAACATAAAAGCCATATGCCGTGCTGGCATCGTTGTATGGATCGATTGTTACGCCAATGTAATCGGCAAGGTTGAAATCGTCACGTTTTCCAAGGCTTTTCGACATTTGATCGGGGTGGTGGTCTTCCATGAATGCTCCAACGTAAAGCGCCTGATCGTCGTACAGAAATCGCACTTGTGTTTTTTCCGATGGTTTGTCGCCGTTGTAGGGTGAGTATTGAAAAAAGTCTGTGGCAACTTCTGTCAAGTGCCATTTCTCTTCAAGTAGCTTTCCGTCTATTTTAATTTTTGAATCGACTCGTGAGGCGTTAACCGATTTTTTGTCTTGGGAATTTCCCTGAATCGTTATGGCAAACAGGAAAATGAGTAGCGGCAAAATACGATATAGCATAAATCTGATTTTTCGTTGTTGGTTTGGTTGTCGATTCGAATTTGAAAATTTCCTTAAGCAATTGTTCCCGGTTTTTTTTGCAAAAATGCTTTGGGAAAATTGGGTTCTGACTCTTTTTGAGCAAATATAAAGCCAAAACTAGTTGTTGTGCTGCATATCAGGCATGTAGATGATAAACTCCAAATCGACGGTTGCAGGGTTGTTGCGTATTTATGATAAATGAGATTTTGATAGTACGAAATTTGTATATAAGCATCTGATATTCTGGGAAAAGCTATGAGTAACGATCTATTATTTTTGGAATAGTAGATGAAAAACTCTTTATTTGTAGGTTCCAAAAAAGGCATTAAAATTGGTATGACCTGTTTATCATTTATTACTTTTGTTTGTTGCAAAAAGTAAGTGGAGACAGACAGTTGTATTATGCTGTTGATGAGTTATTTATTAAACTTTTTACTCGTGAAGAAATTATATATCGAAACGTATGGCTGTCAGATGAATATGGCTGATAGCGAAGTGGTTGCATCTGTTTTAGGTGAAGAGGAATACGAAATTACACACAATGCTTTAGAGGCTGATTTGGTGTTGATTAACACATGTTCAATTCGCGATAACGCGGAGCAAAAAATATGGAACCGGCTCGATGCGCTAAAATTCAATAAACGGCAGAATCCACATTTAAAGGTTGGTATTATTGGCTGTATGGCTGAGCGCCTTGGCGATAAATTGACGCAAAATCCTGTGGTTAGTATTGTAGCAGGCCCCGATACGTATCGAAAATTACCTCAGATGGTTCGTATGGCCGATAGTGGTGAAAAGGCCGTTGACGTAACGCTTTCAACCGAAGAGACTTATAAGGGAATAATTCCCAAGCGTCTCGAAGAGAGTTTCTTTAGCGGATTTGTATCCATTAGTCGCGGCTGCAATAATTTTTGTACGTACTGTATTGTTCCGTACACCCGTGGTCGTGAGCGCAGTCGGCCGTACAAAGATGTTGTAAATGAGGTAAATGAGCTCATAAAAAATGGTTATAAAGAGGTAACGTTGCTGGGGCAGAATGTAAACTCGTATTTGTGGAAAGATGGCGATGAAACGGTGACCTTTCCGCAGCTTTTGAAAACTGTATCAAAACTGGACACTGGTGTACGAATTCGTTTCACCACATCGCACCCAAAAGATATTTCCGATGCGTTAATTGAGACCATTGCCGAAACCCCAAATATTTGCAATCATATTCACCTTCCGGTGCAATCGGGAAGTAGTAATGTGCTGAAATTAATGAACCGCAAATACGATCGTGACTGGTACATGGAGCGAATTGCAAAAATTAAACAATTGATTCCCAATTGCGGAATTACTACCGATGTATTTTGCGGTTTCCACAACGAAACGGAAGAAGATCATCGCCAAACGCTATCGCTAATGAAAGAGGTACGATTCGACTGGGCTTTTATGTTTAAATATAGCGAACGCGAAGGCACATATGCAGCCAAAAACCTGCCCGATAATGTTTCTGAGGAGGTGAAGTCGCGGCGGTTAAAGGAAATAATTGATTTGCAGCAAGAGCTTTCAAAGCAAAGCAATGAGGCAGATGTAGGGAAAACTTTTACAGTATTGGCTGAGGGCACCTCTAAAAAATCTGACACCGAATTGTTTGGTCGAAATGAGCAAAACAAAGTGGTGATATTCCCAAAAGGGAATTATAAACCGGGCGATTATGCAAATGTAAAAGTCGTTTCATGCTCGTCGGCTACATTGCGCGGAGAGTTGGTAAAGTAAATACATAAAAAATTACAGATGACAGATAAACTTAAGGAGTACCGTGAGTATCGCCAAAAAATGAATGAGAAAATTCTTGCCGGCGATAACAAAGTAATAAAGCGAATTTTCAACCTCGATACAAACACGTACATGGATGGCGCCCTCGATGCGCGTACGAAAGAGATGCTGGGGCTGGTTTCTTCTATGGTGTTGCGCTGCGACGATTGCATTAAATACCAT
>JAWOEM010000043.1:0-6166 GCA_046482785.1 Salinivirgaceae bacterium | reverse complement strand
TTATCATTTTCTTTTTTGTAACTTTTCTTCTGGCTTTCAATAATCTTCCTGACTGCATCTAATATGTAACCGGCTCTGAGTTGTATTTCCATAAACAGATCTACTTTGGACTATAAATGTACTTATTATGATAATATTATACAATTTTTTATCATCATTTCTTCCCTCCAAACCTTCCCCACAGCATCATACCGATGAAGAAAAGGCCGATTCCAATGAGGAATGCTACAAAAAGCCGGGCAAAACTGCCCACAGTGCTCCATTCGATGAGGCCAAAGGCGGCTGCAATGTACAGTATAGTAGGGATTGTGACGAGACAGCCGCACGGGTCGCTGTTAGTTTATACTCTGGTGCTGGTGTTTTAGTTCAATTTAGATGCATTATGCCCCTGTGCAGCCTTTCTGCACTAATCATTCTCCTCCAAACTTCTCCTTAAAATAAAGCTTGTGCAGCGGTCGGTAGTTGAATATTTGGCGGTTGATGCGGCAATCGCCTTCAAAGAGTTGCAGCCAGCGCTCTTTTCCGAGTTTGTTGCGGGCTTCAAACAGGAGTTGGTAGTAGTCTTCGCCACTGTAAGGAATAACGCCCGCGTAGTAGAGTTGTATGTAAAGTTCGTACATGTCGGCATTGAAATTTTCAGCGTTTTCCACAAAAGGGGCAATGAGCTTGTAAGCATATTCATATTTGCGGAAAAGAACCATCATGCGAGCGACTTTTAACTCGCGGCCACTGAAATATCCGTTTTTGGTAATGTTGTATATGTATTTCAATGAACTTCGTATTGGCCAATGTTGAAGGCTCCCTTCCAAGTAGTGTTCCCGGCAATTTTGAAAATGATAAAATATGGTGAGGTTTTTTATGAAGTCGCGATCTATGTTCTGGTCTTTTTTCATTTTTGTTAAGGCAGTGTGTAGATTGCCAGCATTTTCGATTTCGGTAAAACGGATGGGTTTATTTTTGTATTGGTTCCTTATGAGAATAGTAAAATAGTTAGTATATGCACTAATTGGGAATTGGTATTTCTTTTTTGAAACAATATCCAGTTTTTTCATGTTCATCACGAAACTATTCTCTGATAAGTCGCGATATATCCAATTGTATAAAATATGATAATAATAGGTTGTTTGTTCTGCTGTTACATGGCTTTTATATGTTTCAGCATATGTATCGTAACTCATTTTCCCCTCTGTTATCTGATTGAGTACCCACAATTGAATGTTGGCCAGCTTGTTTGTTGTGGTTTCTATGGCTTCTTCGTTGTTTTTACTCATGAACAATGGCCCAAACGGATTGAGCTTTATGGCAAGTTTTTTATATGCTGATATGGCAATTTTGTTAAAAGCTTCGGTAGTTGGCTTGTCTTTTTTAATCAACATAGCCGAAGAGTACCGCTGTTTTTTCAAAAAAGAGTCAACTAGTGGTGTGTTGGTGTGTGCGTTGATAAATTTGCGTACCGAGTCTTTGTGATGCAGCTTGTGGCTTTGCAAATAGTCACTTTTTTCGACCTGCTCCCACATCATTCCCCAGTTTTCATCATAGTTTTTGTAGAAAAGGGGTTGATAGTCTAGCCGTGTAAAAGTTTGTTTCATGAGCGTATCGTACCGCGCCTTAAAGAGCGAATCGTTAATGGTTTCGGTGCCTTCTACGCTGGCATAAGACGTGAAGGAAAGTTTTTGTGTGGTGAAGGATGTATCTTCCAGAAATTTGAGGTAGGAATTAAATCTACCGCTGTACGGTATAATTTCATTTGTTTTGTAGTAAAATCGGAAAAACAGGGTGTCATCAGTATTGGATTCCGCACCGTACGTTTAACCCCATCGACCTATTATCCGATTTTTTGGGAGCAGCCTCCGGCATTTTAGTCGTAAAATATGCTATTCGTAATCGGTGGATTGAACTAAGGGGCTAGGCACGACTCCATCGGAGAAATGGTAACTTCCAATCGGGTGACCGTTAATCCAGATTGTAGCGTTACCTTTTTTTACAGGGGTATAGCACTTGATAATGCATTGTTTTTTTCAACAATTTCCATACATTTACGCCCAAACAATTGAATAACTGTTGTTAATGATGAGAGTGAACCGATCCATGATTCGCGGTTGTCGAAATACACACCGTGCGCCTGCTAAAGCTTTAGCGGTGGTGCACTCACATGATTATAATGGAAGTGAAAGTCCTGTGTGGCGGGAATTTGATTCATCATGGCGAGCTACATCTGACAACTAAAATCAAAATTATTAACAGATGAAAATAGCTTTTTTACTTTTATTGGCATTTAGTTCTGTTTTTGGTTGGGGCCAGAAAGAAACCATGCGAACCTTTCGCGTTACCGATCGACAGAATCCGGTCGCTTTTGCCAGTATCGTCAATCTGAATTCCGATGCAGGCACAATTACAAATAGTGATGGAAAATTTGCTTTGGCTTGTGAAATTGGAGATAGTATCAGAATTAACCACATTGGATACATCACGAAAACCATTGGAGTTAAAACCCAAAATGAAAATGTTATTGAGCTGACAAGAAAAGTTGTTCTGTTGACGGAAGTGCCTGTTTATGACAATAATGATTACCTCTATGCACTCATTAAAAAAGTGCGTAAGAAGTATAATATGTTACAAATAATTAATCCCTCAAAGAAAGCCAAAACCTATTTTCAACTAAAATCGACCCACAACGATACGCTTGCAGAGTTTTTCGAAGCGTTTTATAATGGTGATTTCACCGCCTATGTAATAAATAACATGAACTTCGTTAAAGGCAGGATGGGGATCAAACCCATTGATAATATTAATTATATATCGACCGAAACATCAAAGGTTTTTAACGATTTTAATTTGTTTAAGCAATCTGATCGCTTTCCGTTAAATCCATTTTGTGTAAAAACAAGTGAGCTAGAAGCAAGCTTTACACTCACTTTGGATAATGTCTTTCAATCATATTCCCATAACATATATGTACTATCATTTAAACCCCTTACTGACGATTTCCATTCTTTTGCTGGTAAAGTGTGGATTAATGTAGATAAATCAACTATCGAAAAAATTGTATTGATGATCGATGATGCTAAGATTCATCCTTTTATACCTTTTGGGAGTTTCAAAAAAATATCGGAGACCAATCTTACCATTGATGTTACATACGATAATAGTGATAAGAGGCCGTATCTGAAACAATTTTACTTCGATTATCAATTGATTATGGCCGATTCGGTTGGAGAGAATCATTTGTTTGAAACATCAGCTCATTTAATCCCTTATGAGTACGAGAGCTGTTTTAATGAACCCTTATTTGCATTTAGTAAATCACCCTTTCAGGATTACCGGAACGTGCTTGCAACGCCCTACGATACTGTGTTTTGGAGTAGTGTTAAAGGCTTTTCTCTGAATACCGAAGGGGATGTGATAAATGAATATCTTGCAAATAATGCCACTATTGAGAGTAAAACGCTGAGTACTGCAACAGAGCAGAGTCAAATCTCCGATATGGCATATGTAAGGTGGGCGAAAGACCCATTGGTTTTTGGGAATCTCTATAGTTCCAGCCATGAAAAACCTTTTGCTGAAACCCGCTTTGAATATAACATTGATGCAAAAATATATTTAGAATACCTTTTTGTCGGCAATCGCTTGAAAATCAACACTTATTCCTTAATCGATCCGGTTAATACCTATTACAATGACACATTAAATCAGCGGGCGAAAGATTTCATTAACCTGTATTTCGACTTGGTCGAGATACAAAGAAGATGCCTTCAGGATGAAATTCAACAAATGGAAAACAGGGACTATCAGGCCGTCGAAAAATTATATGACAGGCATACATTTAAACTTAGTTTAGCTCTGGAGAAATTTGTAACCGAAGTTAAGTGCGGTGAAAATTTCCGACAATTAGAGAAATGGAAAAGCAAGGTGAGGAGGCAGCTTCAGGCTAAAACTCACAACTATAATTATTAATTAATGTTGAGATAATTAAAATAAGTATAAACAGAAAGATCATTTATTTCTATGAGAAAAACAGTTATTATCCTATTTATTGTTTTGCTGAATACTATTTGCAACGCGCAGCAGCTTAATAGCTACCAGCAAGATTTTTTACAATTGGCCGAAATTATTCAAAATACCCATCCTGCAAATGATTCTGTTAAGAATGCATTGAAAGATTTACAGGGCGGCATAGTTGAGGAGCTGGCAAACTGTGATGGTGTTTTCGATTTTCGGCTTGTTGCCCAACAATATATGGCTCTGCTGCACGATGGGCACTCACAATTAGATTTGGAAAATTACCAATACGGAACGGCTTATTACCCTGTGTATTTTCAAGGTCAAAATAGTCGGGTTTTTATTGGTGGTTGCCATAAAAGCCTGCCGATAAACCTTATAGGGAAAGAAGTTAAATCACTGAATGGAGTAGCAGTTGACACCCTCATGCTTAGAGCCAGACCCTATTTTTCATGCGACAATGAAATTGATTTTATGACAAACATGTATTACTTATGCTATCGGTCGTTCCTGAAACAAATTGGCGTCGATGCTAGTGAGCGATTGGAAGTTGCATTCGCCGACCAGAACTCAGAATCGTTAGTTTTTACTCGCGATACCGTCGAGCTAAGACAATATGGTGCAGTCGGCACATCGGCTAAAGTCGAATTGCCTCAGCCTGAGTATCATAAAGTAACGCATCACGAAATGACCGGATGGACAGGGAAACTGTTTCAGTACACTATTCTAGATGAACAGAGTGCTTGTTATCTAAACATAGGAGAGTTCATGGATAAACAGTATGTAAATGCGCATGGCGATAAGATGGACATCGGTCCGCCTTGGCTTGTGAAGTTTTTCTGGACGTTCCGTGGAGGGAATTTCGACAAGTTTCTGTCCGGTATGTTTAAAAAAATTAATCGTAAAGATGTTGATAATCTGATTATTGATTTAAGGGAGAACCGTGGAGGAACCGATGCTTTAGGGTATCAGTTGCTCGACTATATTACAGATATTGAAAGCATGCCCAAACATACAGAATATGTTATGCTGTCAGATTTGTTGAAAAGCAATCATCCGAAATATTTTGCAGCCATTTTAGACGGCAACGAATTGGATGAGGGTGATATAGCATTGCCGAAGTTCATTAAAAACGAACAAGATTTTATTGGCCAATACTTGCGTAAAAAAGGGTCGCATTTTTACCACCCAAAACCGGAACAAAAGTTTCAGGGTAATGTTTATGTGCTCATTGGTGACAATACTTTCAGCAGTGCAACAAATCTGGCTACTCTTTTTGCCGACAATAATTTGGCAACCATGGTTGGCAGTCGCATGCGGATGAATCCCACCCAATTTGGCGAAGTTTTAACCTTCGAGCTTGAAAACACAGGAACAAAAGGACGCATATCGTGTAAAAAGTTTGTTCGCCCGGCTGGCGAATGCGGAGAAAACCGAATACAGCTCGACATTGAAATGCAGAACACCATAGAAGATGAATTTTTTGGAAAAGACCCCACATTTGAGTATTTGTTAGAAATAATTAGCAATAACAAGGCATCGGTTAGTAATTAACTGATGTTTGCAATTATATAAACAATGAGTCCGGTATAAAAAGGATCCTATTTGGTTTTCAGTCACTTTTCGGCCACACCCTGAAGGAAGTAAGTAGTTGAAAATCAGCCGCCCTTTAGGAATCGGGGCAAAGCTGATTTTCTGCGTTTAGTAATTTAAATACCTTTATATACCGATCCCAACAAAAAAACAGCTGTTTGGTTAATATGATAATTCCGCACCTAGCGGCGCTCGGGCATTGCTCAAGCACACAATTTCTACCATAATTTCGCACCTGACGGTGCTTTCCGAAATATATCGGGTCTCGTTAGTGTCCGTCAATAAACTCGATTTTATGGACACACTCTGTGCGGTGCTCGTTGTTGAACTCCATTTTCTGCATTTCGACATGCTCAATGTGTCACGTTACACCTACTCAGACTTGCATCACTTACATCAGTAAACTCAACGGTTCTGAGTTTCGCAAGCCTTGAAAACCGAGTTTATTCACTGAACACCCCGACTTTATGGACAGGATTTATATAGTCTCAGCAAGCGACCATTGTCTGGTCAAAAACGAATAAATAAATAACTTAGTGGCGAACTTGAACGTAAGCAGTCTTTTTCGTGGTGC
>JAWOEM010000033.1:0-4922 GCA_046482785.1 Salinivirgaceae bacterium | reverse complement strand
TAGACGAGTGCCAAACATCGTTTCTGTTGAGTAGTCGTAAGTCATAGTTCCAAAAACGACCGCTAAATCAGTAAAAAGAGCTTCTTTTTCACCAGTTTCAATGTTATACGATGCAAATCGGTTTCCTGTTATGTTACCACTCCAATCTGTGGTGATATCATTCACAAACCATACATTATCTATCCATTCGCCAGCTCGTGCTTTCCAAGCATCGTCTGATTCAACTAAAGGAAAAATATATTCGGGATAATCGATATCAAAATATGCAGGAGCATTAGGCAGATCAGCTTCATTCCAAAGAATATAGGTATAACCTATCTTTTCCGGATTAACTAAAGTTAATGCAGTAGTCGTAATATCAAAAGACTCTTCTGCTTTGCTACCCTCTGCTGAACTTACTGTAAATGACTCTGTATCGGTATCGCCCATGCTAACGCCAGTTGCTGGCACATTAGCTTTTACAACAAAGTTATAACTATCACCCGCTGCAATTGTAATGGGTGTTGCTAGTGCTGTTGCACTATCTGAAGCATCAACAAGCTCATACGCCCAACTACCAACACTATTACGTGCAGGTGTAAAATCATCAACAGTTGTTCCTGTATTTTCAATGCTAACTGTATAGTAATGGGATTCACCAGCATAAACCTCCACACCGGTAGGGTAGGTTAAAGCAAATTGGTATGGGTCAGGTTCATAAACCAACACATCATCAAGGCCGATATTACGATACCAATCTCCAACTACTTTAAACTGAATTTTCACATCATTAAATAGATAAGAAGATAAGTCTATAGTAATTTTTTCCCAACCAGCTGTTGTTTGATCAAGACCAGCAACTACATCATTATTCCATACCCCATTTGCATAAATATTAACCTCTAATCTTGCTGGGTTAGAAGTGTTTCCTGGGCGATTCCAGTAAAAATCAAGCTTTGGTACCGTTGCTGTTGATAAATCGATTGTTGGGGAATTTAACATTCCAATATCGCCATTATTAGCATCCCACGAATTGAAGTAGGCAAAGTAACCAGTACCAGTAGTATTGTCTCCGGCAATTGCTCCACCGCTACTAGTAGATGATGTTAAAAAAGCCCAATCATAATCATTTGTCGGATCATTCTCCCATCCTGTTGGAACTACACCTCCATTTTCAAAAGATTCTGAAAGAATGGTAGCCTTTGCATCAAGGTTTCTAACATCTTTTGTGAAGGTTAATTTTTGGGGTGTACTCGGCTTCATATCCACCTTTCCTTCAGACTCCACTTTTTTCTGAACTACCTGCTTGTCAAGCGAAACTTGCTTTGCAGAAGTTTGTTTTTGCGCATTCACCGTAAAGCTTAGGAAAATCAAGCTAAGGGTGAATAAAAATAATGTTTTCCTCATTGTAAGTTTTTTTAGTTAATAAATTACGAATTAAAAATAAACAGCAAAAGCCACTTAATTTCGGAGGTTTTCCGTATTTAAGTGTCAAGAGTTTCATTCAAAAATGATTTTCAACCCAAGGTTTTGCGTCATATTTTCTAATTCTCAAATAAAAAAAGATTGTGTGTACCCTATAGTAATAAGGGATTTTTGCGATTGTGTTTTGAGGTGTTACATAGGCACTTATTTTTTTGTTTAACGAATAGTTCCAAAAGTAAATCAAAATTTTTAATTAACCAATTTTAAATATTTTTATGGAAGGAAGATGACAGATGGCGGAAAGTGGATTTTAGATCTTTGTTGTCCAAGGCGTTGCCCCGGGTTATTTTTTTAGCCCTTTGGGTTGTGGGCGTTTGCAATCAACCGGACAATAGTCGCAGCGTAAGGGTTTATGCAAACAGGCATAAAGGAGAAAGGCGCCGATTCGGTTCATTCGGCTACTCGCACCGCAACTTCCCGGAAGGCTGAATTAGGGTTGAGCTCTGCCAATTACTTGCCTTTTAACTCGCTAATAAGATCTTTTAAGTTAATAGACGCATAGGTTGATGAATAATCAGACATGGCATAAGGTAGAATCAGATCGTCGTTATGCACCATGGAACCGCAGGAATATACAACATTGGGAACATAACCTTCTCTTTCATGCGTATTGGGTATTAACAGCGGAGTGGTTGATCGCCCGATTTCCTTTTCAGGATTGTCGAGATCGAACAATGCGGCTCCCAATACATACTCCCGCATGGGTCCTACACCATGTGTAATTACCAACCAGCCCTCTTCGGTTTCTATGGGAGAGCCACAGTTGCCAATTTGTATAAGCTCCCACGAATATTTTGGCTGTTGCAATATTTTGGCTTCACGCCATACATTAATGCTATCGGAAAAGGCAATGTAATTATTGAAGCCATCGATTCTGCATAGCATTGCATATTTACCGTTTACCTTTCGCGGAAATAGCGCCATTCCTTTATTCCGTGCTATTTCGCCATGTAGCGGCATTACCTTAAAGTGGTAAAAGTCCTCTGTTTCAAGCAACTTGGGAAGAATGGTTGTGCCATCGTACGCTGTGTAGGTAGCATAGTATTTTGTTTGGTTGTTGTCGTCTGTAAACTTCACAAAACGAGCATCTTCAATGCCGTTCTTTTCGTTTGCGGAAACAGGAAAAATAACCCTTTCAGAAATATTTGTATCTAAAGAAAACTGCAATTCGTAATTCGAAGAGGCCAGCCATGTAATCTGATTAAAAAGGTCTTCTTTGTTTGATGCCAAATGGATTGTTTTTCGTGCATCTTCTATACAATTATGAAGCTCTGCATAGGTAAATGTATCGCCTAATTTATCCAATATTAATTCAGGAGGGACAATGCTGTGAATTTCCCGCATTTCATCTAACTTGTGGGCGAAAGTGGCCTTATTGTATTTGTGTCGTCGAATATGTGTTGCTTCTTCAAGCATATTGCCAATAGGCTCAAGGGCTAGCTTATTGTTTTTATCCAGTATGCCGGTTCTAAATACAATGGAAGAAATGTGCCCCTCGCCGGTGGCTCTAAAACTTACAATTACTCTTTTTGCGTCAAGTTCAACCTCGGTCTGGTCGGGATGCTCCACCATTGAAGGATTAAAAAAAGCAGCCGATTCAATGGAGTACTCCATGGTAAAATACGAGCCAACCAGAATTTTTTTCGTGTAATTTATTTCCTCCGGCTTTATATTCAGCAATGGAAGCAAGTGAGTTATTTTATTAAAATGTTTCTCAAATATCTTGGAAATATTCCGATGACGCATGGAGTAGTCCATGAGTGTATGTTTTAGTGTCGATGTTGCGACACTTTCAGACATATCCAACACAAAACGAATTGTATTAATTGCTCGTTTCTCATTGGTAAACAGAAATCGGGCAATAACTCTACTCGAATCCGGATTAAATGTAATATTCTTTCTACTTACGGTTACCTGCATTTGTATTTTTTTTAAAGTTAGTTACATTTTCCGGATTATGATGTTTATATCTTTGTATTCCTTGCGAATTAACTACCTTGAGCTCGTCAGGCTAAACCTGACTCGGTTCGATCAAGTATATCAACTCATTCGGTTTCATTCTTCACCCAAATGAGTGATTCTCAAAATCGGGGTTAATCTAAATTCCATAAGGATTTTGACCTTGAAAAATTAAATCCTTGCGGAATTTAGGGGTATTTTGGCTTTGAGTAATTCAATGGGAGCGGTATAAAAAGGTATTTAAATTACTAAAGGCTGAAAATCAGCTCTGCCCCAAACTAAAGGGCGGCTGATTTTCAACTACTTACTTCCTTCAGGGTGTGAGCAGAAAAGTGGCTGAAAACCAAATAAGACCCTTTTTATACCGGACTCTTCAATATTTTTGCACATATGCAACCTTTCCGTGGCATCAAGAACAAAATATTCCATTAATACCAATTCATTTTTCATTAAAAACCCTTAAATTGTGGGTTCGTTTCGCTTCAGAATGAGTATAAAACCAGACTAAACAAACCAACCATGAATTCATTTACAGATATACCCAAAGATTTTATCGACAAATGGCAGGGAATTGCAAATCTGTTGGCAAAGGTAATTGCTGTGCCGGCCGCACTGATTATGAAAACCGAAAAAGATTTTATGGAGGTTTTTATTTCAAGCCAATCGGAGAATAACCCGTATACCCCAGGCGACAAGGAGCAGTGGTATGGGTTGTATTGCGAAACGGTCATTAAATCGCAAAAAGAATTATATGTTCCCAATGCACTGAAGGATAAAGATTGGGATCATAACCCCGATTTAAAATTAGGAATGATTGCATATCAGGGTTTACCCCTCAATTTTCCCGATAAAACACCCTTTGGAACAATTTGCGTACTCAATAACAAGGAGAAACACTTTACCGAAGAAGAAAAGCAGTTATTGCTTCATTTTAAAACCGTTATCGAACTTGACTTGGCATTAATTCAATCGTTGAACGTTGATAAAACAGATAATTTGATCGACAAATTACTGCTCCAAAACAAAGAACTCGCAGCAGCCAAAGAAAACGCAGAAGAGAATGAAAAGGAACTACGGTACAGAACTGAAGAGTACGAAACTATTAATGAAGAACTGAGACAAACCAACGAGGAGCTTTTACAGGCCAAAGATTGGGCTGAAGCAAGTGAGAATGATGCTAAATCAAAAAACGAAGAATACGAGTCCATTAACGAAGAACTGAAGCAAACCAACGAGGAGCTTTTTGAAGCCAAAGAACGAGCCGAAGAAGGAGAAAGGGCATTAAAACATTTTCATGATTTAATGCAATACATAATTGAACATAGCCGCAGTGCAATAGCCGTACATGATAAGGATTTTAAATATATTTACGTTAGTAAAAGGTATTTACAGGAATATAAGCTAAAAGAAAAAGATATTTTAGGAAGGCACCACTATGATGTTTTTCCTGATTTGCCGCAAAAATGGAGAGATGTTCATAAAAAAGTATTGGCGGGAGA
>JAWOEM010000417.1:0-3910 GCA_046482785.1 Salinivirgaceae bacterium | reverse complement strand
TTGAGGTTACAGCTACGGGCGATCAAAGTACCATGACACGGAATAATGTTCGCAACTTGTTCAATACCATTATTTTGGGATTTTTTGTCGTAGTACTTGTGTTAATGTTTTTCATGGGCATCGATAATGCGATGTTTGTTGCAGTAGCTATACCTTTATCCATGTTAATTGCATTTATTTTCCTGCCAATGCTTGATTTTACCATGAACATGGTTACACTTATGGCACTAATTCTTGTGTTGGGCATTGTGGTTGATAATTCCATTGTGGTGGTGGAAAATATATATCGGCACTACATGAATACGCCCAACTTGCCCATTGCTCCCGCTGTAAAACGTGGAGTGGGAGAGGTGGCTATTCCTGTTTTTTCGGGTACGTTAACAACCATGGCGCCGTTCTTCCCACTTATATTTTGGCCGGGAATTATGGGCGAATTTATGATGTATATTCCGGCAACCATTATTATTACGTTGGCTGCCAGTATGCTTGTAGCATATACCATGAACCCCGTGTTTGCAGTTACATTTATGCGGTATCGTGGCAGCGAAAAACAACAGGTCAATCATCGAAAAAATGTTGTTTTTAGTGCAATCGGACTTGCTTTAGGAGGAATTTTTCACTTGTTTGGGATTCCTTTAGTGGCCAACCTCATTATTTTTGCTGTTGTACTTTATTTATTGGTGCGTTACGTACTTGAAGATCTTGTTAAAAAGTTTCAAAAGCATATTATTCCAAGAATGATGCGTGGTTATCAAAGTACGCTACGATTCTTGCTCAAGGGACGCGGAGCATACATCATCGTGTTTTCTACCGTTGCATTGTTGTTTTTTACCATATTCCTGACCGGAAAATTTGGACCGAAAGTGGTGCTCTTTCCGGAGAATGAAGATCCGGATAAAATTATGATCTTTTTATCGATGCCTTCGGGCACCGATTTGGAACGAACAGATTCTGTGGCTCAGGTTATGGAAAATCGGGTTGTGGAAGTGTTGGGAGACAATAATCCCGATGTTGATTTTGTCATTACCAATGTTGCTACAAACGCCGGCCAAGATATTTTTGAACGCACTACCCAGTCGAAACTGGCTAAAATTACTGTAGGGTTTGTAGAGTACGAATACCGCACAGGGCCGCATACCGAAATTTATGTGCGTCAACTTCGAAAAGCCCTTGAAGGAATTCCGGGAGCAGAAATTATCGTCGATATTGAAGATATGGGGCCGCCAACCGGCAAGCCAATCAACCTTGAAATTTCGGGTGAAAACATCGAAAAACTTATCGAACTGTCCGAGTCTATGCGAAGTTATATCGTCGATTCGCTGAAGACAGGGGGTATTGAGGAACTGAAAAGCGATATGGAGGTAAGCAAACCGGAAATATTGGTGAATATCGATCGGCGCAAAGCCCGCGAACTTGGAATTAGTACGGCATATATTGGTTCTACTTTACGTACAGCCATCTACGGAAGTGAGGTTTCTAAACTTCGCGATGGCGAAGACGAGTACCCTATTATGGTCAGACTCGATAAACGCTACCGCGATGATATTCAGGCACTGCTCGACCAAACACTAATGGTGCCCAGGGCCGATGGAAAAGGCGTTAATGCAGTGCCCATTTCGTCTGTGGTTGATGTTCAATACCAATCGTCCTACGGTGGAATTATCCGAAAAGATTATGATCGGGTTATTACCTTATCGTCAAATATTTTGGAAGGATACAATGCCAACGAAATTGTATCGCAATTGAAAATGTCGCTGGCTGGGTTTAATTTGCCCGATGGCTATAGCTGGCAATTTACCGGGGAGCAAGAGGAGCAAGAAGAAAGTGGTGGATTTTTGATGCTTGCATTGTTTTTGGCCGTTGGGCTCATTTTTATTGTGTTGGTTACCCAGTTTAACTCCATTACCAAACCCCTTATTATTTTGGTTCAGGTACTGTTTAGTATTATTGGCGTACTTCTTGGTTTTATAATTTTCGATATCGATATTTCTGTTATTCTTACAGGAATGGGAATTATAGCTGTAGCCGGTATTGTGGTAAAAAATGCCATTATTCTAATCGATTATCTCGATGCACAAATTAAAGATAAGCCGGGTGAAGCACGTGTGCGCGAAAAAGTAGTTGAGGCCGGGAGGGTGCGTTTAACTCCGGTACTCCTTACTGCTGCAAGTACCATTTTTGGATTGTTACCATTAGCCATAGGAATGAATATCGATTTTGTGTCGTTACTCGAAACGCTTGACCCCAATATTTATTTTGGAGGAATCAATGCTATTTTCTGGGGGCCGCTTGCATGGACAATTATTTTCGGATTAGCTTTTGCTACATTCCTTACGCTTGTGGTAGTGCCGGCAATGTACTTTATGTGGTACGTAGCCAGTGTGAAAAAGGAAAAACGAAAAATACGGAAAGCCATTCTCGCATCATCGAACCACTAAAAATAGATGCAAGAATATAGAAATATGGAGCCTCCACTGAAATATGTGTAGGCTCCATTTTTTTGTGGGGAAGGGGGGTGCTGTTTTTTTGGGGAAGTCCTTTTGATACTTCGTTTTATTGATTCCCGAACAAGCGCTATTGGTTTATGCCAATTTTATTATCGCTTTTAAGTTCCAAATTTCATATCTAGCTGATTTTCTCTTCTCGAAAAATAGGCTTTCCGGCGTGCCGCATTAAGTAGGGCTAATAGGGATAAAATAGATTAACAGCTTTATGTATTTGGTGATAATTATGGAACTACATACAAACTGACTGTCGCCTTGCTTTTTCCAATAATTTTTTTGTAAATGCGCTCATTTTTATGGTTATAGGAATCATTTCGGACTTAGGCATCTTTGAACAATGGTCGTTTATGTAATTATCAATTGCTTCGTTACAACCATCTGGATTAGAATCTGAAGCTTGTGTTACATCACAATAATAGTCTTCTCCATCTGGGTTTACATAAAAACAATCGCTTCCATCAGATGGACAGCATATGGTCGGAATTTCACAATTCTCAGGTACTCCATCAAGAGCTTGGCAGAAATATTCTATTTCTTCTTCAGATACTTTAATATAGTTTTCTTTCATTTCAGAATCAGACCCATAACTGTTAGAAACTGTTAAAGTTATTGTGTAAGATCCGGTGTCGGTATATATATGTGTAGGATTTCTCTCGTCACTAATGTTGCCATCGCCAAAATCCCAACGCCATGAAACCGGGTTGTGAGTAGATTGGTCGGTAAAACTTATGGAATCACCCACATTTGTATCCATAATATCCGCTGTAAAAGCTGCTATTGGTTTAACGGCATCATCATCGTTATCCTTTTCACATGCCGTGAAAATTAATAATGTGCTTGCTAAAGCCAGCATTGAAATTGTTAAAAAGTTGTGTTTTAATTTCATAATTAATATGTATTGAGTTTTGTGATATTTTTTTTAAAACATCTTTAAATATACAAATCTTTCTACACTGCGAATGAAAAATCTGATGCCGCATTATTTCTTTATTATTGATTTTGTAACACGCCCTGCCTCAGTATCAATTTGCAGAAAATAAACTCCCGGTGTTAATTCGCTTAAGTTAACAGTTCTCGTGACCTCAGTTTCTCTTACAATATTCCCGCATAGATCGTAAATTAAAATGTCAATTGGTTGTTTAATACCCTTAATTGTGCAAATATCGGCTGTTGGATTAGGATACACCGAGACGGCTTGCGAATCATGAGGATTTATCGATGAAGTCTGGTTACTGTAAACGATAAATTTATTGTAAGTGCCTCCAAAAACAAAATTTGGTATGGGGCCAATGACTTTCTTACAGACTACACCATCGCCAATATGGAAGAGGTGCTGGAGATCTACAACACATTGCACGATGAGCTGATTGTTAAGTACAGCAACAGCAGGTAGCAGGATGCTAAAC
>JAWOEM010000415.1:0-6015 GCA_046482785.1 Salinivirgaceae bacterium | reverse complement strand
CGCCACGCAGGACCGTGCGCGCGGAAGATGTCAGCGATCTCCAGCCTTGACCGGGACACCCCGGCGCCCGGTCACTCCAGGCTTCGCTTCACCGTCCGGTCCAGTTTGGCCAGCATCTCGTAGGGGCTGACCTTGCGAAGGCTTATCTTTGAAGCCTACCAATGTGCCGTCGTAGTCTAAGAATAGAATGCGCTTATTGGCTTTTTGATATTTATCAAAAATTTCTTTTTCGATTTTTTTTGTAAGTTTTTTAGTCGTGTATTGTAGTTGCCGTTCTTTGGTTTCATTTAGGGTAGCAACGAAATCCGATGCCCATTTATCGATATTATACCTTTTAAGACGGGTTTGCATGGTTTCGATGCGTTGAATTTGTTCTTTGTCGGGCATCGAGAGTGCCTCGTCAATGGCATCTGCAATAGCGTCCATATTATTTGGATTAATAAGAAGAGCCTCGCTCATTTCTTTGGCGGCACCGGTCATTTCGCTTAAAATTAGCACACCTTTACTGTCGATTTGAGAGGCTACATACTCTTTTGCAACTAAATTCATTCCATCGCGAATGGGAGTAAGCAGTGCAACATCGCTCGATGAGTAGAGGTCTATGAGATTTTCGAACGGCATCGAACGGTAGAAATACCAAACGGGCGTCCAATTTACCGTGCTGTAATTTCCATTTATTCGGCCAACCAGTTCGTCAATTTCGCTTTTCATGCGTTGGTACTGATCCACATTTTGGCGCGATGGAACGCACAGCATAATTAATGTAGCCTTGCCAAGGTATTTTGGATATTTTTCCAGAAAATGCTCAAATGCGTACAGCCTGTTGCGTATTCCTTTAGTGTAGTCTAATCGGTCAATGCTCAGAATAAATCGCACCTCAGGGTTCACTAGTTGGTGTTTATCCAGTTGTTGATGCAGTTCTGTGCGATCTTTAACTGATTTACGTTGTTGGGAGATGGATGCATTATAAAACTTGTCGTAATCAATTCCCATGGGGAAAATATCGGCACGTATAATGCGGTTATTGATCACAATTTCATTGAAATTTATTTCGTGCCCCAGTAGTCGGCGTACCGAACTAAAGAAGTGACGTTCATAATCGTAAGTATGGAATCCCAGTAAATCTGCTCCTAACAGACCTTCCAGTAATTCTGTACGCCAGGGCATAATGCGGAAAACCTCGAACGATGGAAATGGAATATGCAGGAAGAAGCCAATGGCCACATCGGGAAACCTCTCTTTAATTAATTTTGGCAGTAACAGTAACTGATAATCGTGTACCCAAACGGTATCGCCGGGTTCGATGTGCTCTGCCACCACATCGGCAAATTTTTGATTTACCTCTTGGTATTTTTCCCAATATTCGTTTCTATACTCGGCATATTCTGTAAAGTAATGAAATAGGGGCCAAATGGTTTTATTGCTAAAGCCGTAGTAATATCCGTCCATATCTTCGGCGGTTAGTGGTACGTTTACGCACCCTTCTTTGGCCGAAGCTTCGTGGACTTTTGCCTTCATGTTATCGTCTATCTCTTCCTCTGTTAGCCCCGACCAGCCAATCCATAAGCTTTCTCCCGATTTGTGTACCGATTTCATCCCCGTTGCCAGTCCGCCAATACTCGGAGTCACCGTCAGGTCTTCATTGTCAATACTAATTTGCAATGGTAGTCTGTTCGAAATAATGATTGTTTTACTCATATGTTTATTTGTTTTATTCTTTAATATTTTGCAATTGGGAGACATTTCTTAATTCTATTTTGACAGATTAAACCAAAAATTGATTTTTTGCCTTTTTTTGCCCCTGCCTAAGGGTGAAAGCCAAAAAATCACCCCGTTTTCATTAGCCAATTCAGTTTGTTTTAATCGTTTTTTAAAAGTGTCAAAGTAGAATTAATCGCAACCGTAAAATACGGTTTATTTGGGGAATATCCAAATAGTCAAAATTTGTTAAGACCAGAGGAACTTCTCCCATAAGCTACATCGATAATTGGTTTTACCTACCGTAACAGACGCAGAATATTTGGTTTTGTTTATAAAGTTACACCATATTCTACGAATTTATTATGGCGTTTTTCTGAAAAAACGAACTTCATCGTTGGGAATATGGCAGGCAAATTGTTTTCTTTACGGGTCGTAAAATAATTGAAGTATTTCTCAAATTCTTGATTTACAGAAAAAAAACACATTAATGAATAATTTGGATTTTGGAGCTATAGGCAATGGTAGGAGTGCTGCCCTTGTGTCTAAAAATGGATCGATTGACTGGTGCTGCCTTCCCGAGTTTGATTCGGCATCGGTGTTTGCCAATATTTTGGATGAAAATATTGGTGGCCAATTTGCCATTCTTGTATCAGATGATTATACCATATCGCAAAAATATATTCATAAAACCAATTTACTGAAAACTACTTATAGCAATGGAGACGATTGTTTTCAAGTAATAGATTTTATGCCGCGCTACATCAATGGCGATAACCGTCACCATTTGCCTCCGGAAATTATTCGCTATGTAAAGTTGGTGTCGGGCAAGCCGCGATTCAGAACATTGTATAATCCCCGATTAGATTATGCCCGCAATAAAACCGACCATACCATTGAAGGCAATTATTTAAAAAGTTATACGACCAAAGGGCGCTACGATAGTTTATATCTGTATACCAGCTTTTCGAAAAACGATGTACTTAACAGCGCCGAAATTGAGCTGGAGGACGATGGTTTTTTTCTGGTGAGCTACAATCAGAAAATTTTAAAACAAACCGTAGAAGTGGCCAAACTAAAAATGGAGCGAACCAAGGTGTATTGGCTTAACTGGACAGAAAAACTTGTAAAGTTCAGTAAATACAACGACGAAATTGTACGCAGTGCATTGGTTTTAAAATTAATGAGTTACGATAAGTCGGGAGCTATATTGGCAGCCTTAACCACCTCGCTGCCCGAAACCATTGGCGAAGTGCGTAACTGGGATTACCGGTTTTGCTGGATTCGTGATGCCTCGATGGTTATTAAGGTTTTGACCAATTTGGGACAACGCGATGTGGCGTTTCGCTACATGAAGTTTATTATGAATATTATTCCCATGAAGCACGAGAAAATACAAATTATGTATGGTTTGCGGGGCGAAAAGAAGCTTACCGAACAAATTCTCGATCATTTGGACGGCTATAAAGGATCTAAGCCGGTGCGTATTGGGAATGCGGCCTATAAACAAAAACAGAATGATATCTACGGCATTTTAGTGGATGTAATTTATCAGCAACTTCAAATTTTGGGTGCCACACTGGAAGAGAGCGAGGCATTGTGGACCATTACCCGCAGCATATCCACTGTAGTGGAAAGTAACTGGAACAAACCCGACCGTGGCATATGGGAATTACGTACCGAAGCGCAACATTTTACCTTTTCGAAAGTGCTTTGTTGGGTGTCTTTTGATAGGGCTGTGAAAATTGCCGAAATGTTTCGCCGGAAAGATTATGTGCGTAAATGGACAAAAGTACGCGATAAAATTGCGGCAGACATAATGAAAAATGCCTGGAATGAGCGGGTAGGGGCGTTTACTCAGTATTATGGTTCGGAGGATTTAGATGCTTCAGTTTTGCTTATGGAACCTTACGGATTTATTGAAGCTACCGATGAGCGATACATTAAAACAGTAGAAGCCATTGAGGAAGAACTTAGCCATAATGGATTGATGTTTCGTTACAAAAATAGCGACGATTTTGGAACGCCAAAGTCCTCATTTACCATTTGCACATTTTGGTTGATTAATGCGCTTCATCGTATTGGCGAAAAAGAAAAGGCCGAGGCGATGTTTGAGAAGGTGTTGAGCTACAGCAATCATGTAGGTTTGTTTAGCGAAGATATCGACTTTGAAACCAAGCGATTACTGGGGAACTTTCCTCAAGCTTATTCGCATTTGGCATTAATTGAAACGGCCATTAATATTAGCGGTGGCGAGTTGTCGTTCGAAGAACAAATTATTGAGTGCATACACTAAAGATTTGTAATGGAGTGAGTTGGCTTTTAGCAAAGTTGTTTTCGTACAAATGTTATATTGGCTAGTCCAATTTTACGCCAATGAGTGTGATGTCATCCAGCTGCATTTCAGTGCCTTTCCACGACTTGTATTCGTCAAAAACAATTTGTTTCTGTTCTGCCATGGATTTATGGTTATTGGTTTCAAGGAGTTTTATGAGGTTTTTTAGTTGATATTTTTTTTGACGATTTCCGCCAAACTGATCTTTTATACCATCGGAGAACATGTATAGCGTGTCTCCGGGCGTGATGTTTATTTCTTGTAGTTCAAATGGAACTTCGGAAATGTAATACCCAATTGGGTTGGGAGTGGGGTCAAACTTTTGTGTTTTATCTCCATTAATAATTACAATTGGCATGTTTGCCGATGCGTAATAGAGTTTTCTTGATTGATGATCGTACACACAGATTGCAATATCGAGCCCATCATGATGCCTTGAGAAATGAAACACATTTTTCACTTTTCTGCGCATTTCTTCTAATATTTGGTGCGGTTTGGTGAGGTCTGCTTTGGTAATTACCTCTTGCAGCAGGTTTACACCAAGAATGGTAAGGAAGCCACCCGGTACGCCGTGTCCGGTACAATCGGCAACAGCAAACATGGTTAAGTCGTCGGTCTTTTTGAAGTAGTAAAAATCGCCGGAAACAATATCTTTTGGAATGTAAAGCACAAAATGGTTGTACAAACCGCTAATTTCGTCGGTGGTTTGGAGCACCGCATCCTGAATAATTCGTGCGTACTCGATGCTGTCTTTCATATCTTGGTTTGTACGTTCTATACGTTCATTTTTAACGGCAATTTCCTCTAGCACAGCTTTCAGCTCTTCGGCGTAATCGCTCAGTTCCTCCTGATGCTCATCCAGTTCTTTGTTTTTTATGCGTAACTCTTCATTGAGCTTTTCCTGTAGTTTTGCCTTTTCGCGTAGTGTAGCAGCTTGTTCCACCAGCATGTCGTCGTGGTTTTTACGCTCTGTCATATCCATCAGAAAAACAAGAATGGCCGGTTCGAAGTTCCAGACCATTTGTACAGCATTAATTTCTACCCAAATTAAATCGCCATTCGGGCGTACAACCCGAAAACAGTATTGCTGTTCCAGCTTCTCTCCGGCCATGCGTTTGCGGTAGTTTTGCATAATCATTTCCCGGTCGTCGGGGTGTATAATGGATTGGAAAGGGGCATCAAACAACCGCTCTATACTGTATCCAAGAATTTTCGATGTTGCCGGGTTGGCGTATTGTACACGCTCATTTTGAATTACAAAAATGGCCTCTGCTGAATTGTTCAGAATATTATCGAGTTTATTTTTCCCCTCGCTCAACTGTTGTTCAATGAGCTTTCTTTCAGTAATATTCATTAGAATAGAATAGATCTGATGTGGTACATTGCGCTTGTCGTAGGTAACTTCTGCTGTTAAAAGTACGTGGACAATGGTGCCATCTTTTTTCACCATTTCGCCCTCCAGATCGTGGATGGCTCCCTGGTTTATAACCCGATGGAAAATATCGTAATAGTTTTTACGGCTGGTACCGGTATAGTAGTTTATCGATGGGTTATTGATTACCTCATTGCGCGTGTACCCCAGAGTTTTTAACCAATAATCATTTACATAGAGTAACTTTCCATGCATATCGATGCTGTGCATCATTATGGGGCTCTGATTGTAAAGGTTTTGCAGTATTTCGTCGGTGTTTTTTTTGTTTGTTGTTTTTGTGTTGATGTGGTTTATCTTTCCTTTAATCAGGAGAGCCAATAGCACAAGAATTATGATTAGTAAAAAAACAACTACTATGGTCAGCAGCATTTCGGGTGAGTCCTTAAATGCAATGTATTGTAATATCGAGTTTTGCATAAATGCTTGCCTTCTGAATATTTGCTAATCTATTGGTATTTAGTTTATTTTTTGTACTCCAGCACGGTAGTGTCAAGTCAAGCATAATCTTTAGAGCCAGGTATTGATCTTTTCATTTTTATCTGCGTTAAAA
>JAWOEM010000412.1:0-3406 GCA_046482785.1 Salinivirgaceae bacterium | reverse complement strand
CGCTGGTAGAGCTTAAATATGCTGATATTAGCTTTGCTGACGTAAATAATGACAATCGCATCGATATGTCTTTGGCCGGACGGTATGATTTCCAAGACTATCGTGCGTATATCTATAAAAACTATTTTCACTTGCAAAACACCCCACCGACCGCTCCAACCAACTTATCGGCGATTGTTGATACATGCAATGTAGCATTAGAATGGTCGGCAGGCACCGACCCCGACGGCAGCTCGCTAACCTATAACCTGCGAATTGGAACAGCCCCGGGAACGGGAAATATATTTAACGGCAGTGTTTCAACAGATGGGAACAGACTTGTTAGTATGCAGGGAAACATGGGAACCACACTATTTTTAACATTACCCTGCCTTCCGGTGGGCACATACTATGCCGCCGTTCAGTCGGCAGATCACTCTTACGCAGTAAGCGACTGGAGCAGCGAGGAGAGTTTCGAAATCGTATTTAATGGAATTAAAAAGCAAGAAGAAGCAACACTAAAGCTCTACCCAAATCCGGCAAAAGATTATATCAACATCCAAATTCAAAATACAAGAGACAACAAATACAACTTTGTAATACAAGACATAACCGGGCGGCAAATACTAGAAAAAGCCGTTTTCCTAAATTCCGGAAAAATTACAGAAAGAATTATGATACCACAAAATACACAACCGGGAACATATTTCTTAAAAATTGAAACTGAAAAGCTACAATTGGTAGAACCATTTAGCATAATAAAGTAGTGTAATATCAAGTGTAAAATGACGGGTAAGTGGAAGAGATTTTCGTTTTTACCAAGACAAAAAATGTGCGCATAGCAGCGTTCTGTAAACATTTTTTAACGCAGATAAAGATGAAAAAAAATACTTGACCCGACAGATTATGCTTGACATGAAAGTAGTGCCAAAAAGACAATAAAATTACTCTTGAGAGTCGGAGTCAACCTAAATTCTACAAGCATTTTTGAACAAAAAAGCAAGTACTTGCGGAATTTAGGGCTCAAGCCATTTCGGCACCACATCAATTTGTCGATGTTTAACGGGCAGCACGTTTAAACAAGACAAAGGCAATAATAGCATAAACAAAGTTGGGGATCCACACCGAAAGTGCGGCATCGAGGTTTGCGTTTGTTGCAAACACGGTGGTAACCTGCTGAAACATAATATAGGTAAACGTAAGCGCTATACCGAGCCCAATGTTTCCGCCAATACCACCACGGGTTTTGCGCGAAGCGAGCGACATACCAATAATGGACAAAATAAATGTAGAAAACGGATAAGCAAACCGCTTATGTCTTTCAATTTCATAACTAATTACATTTCCGGAGCCGCGCATTCGCTGATCTTCGATAAATTCATTTAATTGACGAAAATTCATGGCTTCGACCAATTTTATGCGCTGCCGATAATCTTCGGGCTTCATGTTCAGTGTTGTGTCTATACTTGTCCCTCGAGTAATGGTCTCTTCTAGCGAATCAATTTTTCGTATATGGTAATTGACAATACGCCATTTGTTTTTAGTTGTATCCCACTTTATATAATCGCTCATTAGTTTTTCTTTCAGCACACCATTTTCGTAACGTTCCATAGAAAACTTATGCCCAATATCGTGGCGCGTGTTATAGGAGGAGAAGTAAATAATTAACTCGGGGTCAATTTGGCGATGTATGTTCCTATCGTTATTAATGTACCGCGAATCGACATATTTTTCTTCAAACTCAATACGTTTTTGATTGGCCGGGGGAATAATCCAGTTGATAAGCACAAATGAAAAAAGCGCCAAAATCAGGGCGCTAATCATATACGGTCTGGCAAAACGGCTGTAGCTTACTCCACTAGACAGGATAGCGATAATTTCGCTATGAGCAGCCATTTTCGAAGTAAAAAAGATAACAGCAATAAAAGTAAATAGCGAGCTAAATAGATTAGCAAAATAGGGGATAAAATTGAGGTAATAATCAAAAATAATTTCATCGATGGGTGCATCATTTTCAAGGAAATTATCGATTTTTTCGGACAAGTCGAAAACAATTACAATGAGAATAATCAGGCCGATGGCATAAAAAAACGTTCCGAGGAACTTCTTAATTATGTATATATCAAGTTTTTTGAGCATATATTACAATCTTCTCGTCACTTTTTCAACCATTTCTTTTTTCCATTGCGGAAATTTACCTGCAATAATTTGTTTGCGTGCTTCGGCAGCGAGCCACAAATAAAACGCCAAATTGTGAATACTACCAATTTGAGGACCCAACAATTCTCTGGAGATAAATAAATGGCGAAGGTAAGCCTTCGAATAATAAGAATCTACCCACGAAGTACCATTTACATCGACTGGAGAAAAGTCGTTTTCCCACTTTTTATTTTTTATATTAATGATGCCTTCTGAAGTGAAGAGCATACCATTTCGGCCGTTCCGAGTTGGCATCACGCAATCGAACATATCAACTCCCCGATCGATACCTTCCAGAATATTGGCCGGAGTTCCCACTCCCATAAGGTATCGCGGTTTATCTTCTGGCAATACTTCATTCACAACCTCAATCATTCCATACATCACATCGGTAGGCTCACCCACCGAAAGCCCGCCTATGGCATTTCCTTCTGCACCTAAATCGGTAACAAACTGTGCTGCAGATCGTCGCAAGTCAGCATATCCGGCTCCCTGCACAATTGGAAACCACGACTGATGCTTTCCGTAAAGTGGTTCTGTATCGAGAAATCGGCTATGACCGCGTTTCAACCATTGCTGCGTGAGTTGTAGGGATTTGTGTGCATATTGGTAATCGGCATCTCCCGGAGGGCACTCATCCAGCGCCATCATAATATCAGAACCAATTGTACGCTGAATATCGACCACATTTTCGGGACTAAAAAAGTGCTTTCCACCATCGATATGCGATCTGAAAGTAACGCCCTCTTCGCTTAACTTCCGGTTTTCGGCCAACGAAAAAATCTGAAACCCGCCACTATCGGTTAAAATGGGTTTATCCCAATGCATAAATTGATGTAGCCCCTTGGCTTGCCCCATGATTTCCATCCCCGGGCGTAAATACAAATGATACGTATTTCCCAAAATTATCTGTGCCTTAATATCATCAGCCAATTCCCGATTTAACACACCCTTAACCGTACCCAAGGTGCCAACAGGCATAAAAATGGGCGTTTCAATTTCGCCACGATCGGTGCGTATATCTCCGGCGCGAGTCTTTCCGGACACATCTGTTGAAAATAAGTTAAATGTAAGCATGGGCATTTTTTAATACAAACTGCAAAAATAAGGAAAAATTACGAGGAAGGTTGTTTAAACGCATTTGTTTTTAGTGATCAAAAAAAATCCTTTTCGCACACATAGCAAAGAACAGAACAGCATTTTTATTCCGAAGAGGAAATAAAATGCC
>JAWOEM010000303.1:0-4227 GCA_046482785.1 Salinivirgaceae bacterium | reverse complement strand
GGCCGTTCCATGTTTTTTCCGACGGAAATAGGGCAAATCGGTTTGCAGCATACTCAGAGCTTTCAATACCTCATCGGCCATCTCGGTCCCCAAATAATCGGGCGTCAAGCGTACATTTTCGAACTGTCCGGAACGAACAATATCAAGTGCATTTTGTATACTATGATTGGAGTTATCCGCCTTTTTCCGCTCTTTTTCCAGCTTTTGCTTTGTTTCGATATACAGTTTTTTTAGTGCATCGTAATTTTCGGGTATCGGAACTGTAACTGGTTTTTGTTTATCGACAATACACTTCCGTTGTACTTTCTGTATAGATTCAAACGCTTCGTAAAGGTTTTTTACCAGCCGTATTTGCCGAAAGGCGCAATAAAAGTTGAGTGTGCGCAATTTCACAAAAAACAGAACAGAAGGCGAGCCAATGAAAATTAAGGCTCGTGTGGCCAAATTTTCGGTTTTATTCAGCTTTAGCAATAACCGACGGGCATCGGGTGTAACCTTATCAACATCACGCAAGTCGAAAATATAACCATGATGTTTCTTTCGCAGATCGATAGCAAGTGAATCGCCCACATCGAAAAGAATTTTCAATAGATTATGTACATCTGTGGCGGAAATAATACCACTTATCCGAAAATGAATTACCCCTTCTTCGTAATATCTAACCTTTGCAGACGCCCCAACTTCTTCATTGGCATATTGCCATTGAGCTAACTGGATGTATTTTTTTTTGTATTTTTTGTTTCGATAAACAAATTGGCTTGATGCCCATAATTGATAAAATTTCCCGTTGCCTGAGAAATGGTGCAAGTTAATTTTGTTGGCAAAAGCAAGTGCATTGCTCAACCGATTGAAAACTAAAATCCCCGATCGGTTCTGTAACCGGCTTAAGAGTTTTAACCTAACTTTTGGGAGCATGCCTGATGTGGCAAACAGAAAAAAGTCGGCATGCATAAATGGTAATTGTCGGTGGATTGTTTTGAGCACACGTTTTCCGGTAAGCCCCGAAAGATTAAAAATAAGTACAACGCTAACGTCGGTAACCTTTTTATTAACTTCGATTATAAAATTATTGACAAAATCGATTTGACGAGTTAAATGTTCCGCATTGAATACTCCCACTAAATCGAGCACCAAAACACCATCGGCAGGGGAATAAAATCGGTAGGCGAACCGCTCCTCTTCGTGAGCAATTGTCCATTTAGCCCCATCAATACTAAGTTTATCGAACGATAGTGCTCGCATGCGGGTTAATTCTGTTTCACAAAATACAGTTCATAAAAATGCAAGTCGGGATTTGGCAAATCGATACTAAACCCCTTTACTTCGCCCATGGCATTGAGATGGAATTTGAGTTTGCCAACGGGCAACGAAGGAACACGCGGAAATTCCAAGTCGAACGTTAAACAATCTGACTGCGAAAGAACGCCCGAAAACAGTGTAGATTCGTTCCACTTCATACACAATTCATTATTTTGGGTGTATACTTCAGCCTTTCCCACCAACGAATCGTAGTAATGTCCGGCAAAAAATGCATTGCCTTGCACATCGAACTCTTCGGGCTCTACCTCGTCGGATGGCTCTTCGTTGGAACCGTGTTCATTCATAAATGCGAGCGCCTCACCTGGCCAGTCGCGGTTATTTTGTGTTAACCGATCGAGCAAATCGTACATAAGAATAGTGGGAAGCGGAGTACTTTTATTTGTAAGGAAAACCGCCGCAATATTCTGTTCGGGAATTACAAGCATGTGACTTACCATTCCATCGAGGCCGCCGCTATGGTTTAGAACTTTTATTCCGGCGTAGTCCATCATTGACCATCCTAATCCGTATGCTTTAAAATTAACCGGAGCCGACAAATGGCGGTCGAGCCACGATGGTTTTAGTGGAATTTGGGCGTGCCACATTTCCTGTAGCAGAGCCGAGTCGATTAATTTTCGGTCATCGGCGCGACCGTTATTCAAAAACATTTGCAAATAGCGTCCCATATCGTTGGTTGTAGAAAACACACCTCCGGCGGGAAGCATATTGTCCCACGAAAGGTACTCAAAAGGCACTACCGAATCGTTGGCTACTATATGTGGCTTAGCAACGTTTTCAAGTGTTGCCAGTCGTGTATAATCGACAAAAGAGCGTTCCATTTCTAACGGCTCAAAAAATTGTTGTTGGAGCGCTTGGGCAAATGTAGTTTCCGTAATATTTTCAACAACTTTGCCCGCCAGCAAATACAAAATATTGGAGTACCCAAAACCTGAACGGAAACCTTGTTTGGGCTCAAGATACCGTAATCGGTGAATGATGGTACTATCGGGAGTTTTGCTTCCGTACCAAATAAGATCGCCACTAAAACCGGCCAGTCCCGAACGATGGGCAAGAGCATCGCGCAGAGTAATTTGCGAGGTAACGTATGAATCGTACAATTGAAGTTGCGGATAGAGTTTGGCCAGTGGCATATCGAAGTCGAGTTTGTCTTCTGCCACCAAATTGGCAATTAAAGCACTTGTAAACGATTTGGTAAGTGATGCAATTCCAAAAACAGTTTGATTCGTTACTTGTCGGTCTGAGCCTTTTTCAAGAACTCCAAATCCTTCGGAGAACAGCACCGAATCATTATCGACAATTGCCACAGCCATGCCGGGCACCCGATAATCGGCTATTACTTTGGTGTAAAAATCTCGCAGCACCGGTGGTGCCAGCGCTTCGCGTTGTGCCTGCACCATGATGGATACAAGCAGCAATATTCCCAAACTTGTAATTAATCGCTTCATGGTCAATGGTTTTAGTTATGTGTAAAAACTAATAGCACAGGTTATATGTTTAATCTCGTTCGTTCACTTCCACAATCACCATTTCGGTTCTGCGGTTTTTTGCACGCCCTGCGGCATTGCTGTTATCTGCTTTGGGCTGTTCCTGCCCATAGCCTTTGTATCGTAGGCGCTCGGCATTAATTCCCTGATCAACAAAGAACGAATAAACGGCTCGGGCACGATTGGCAGAAAGCTGTTGATTATAATTTTTATCGCCCTTATTATCGGTATGCCCTGCAACTTCAACAGTCAGTCCTTTGTTTTGTTCCAAAAATCGTTTAACACGATTCAGTTCACTTTTCGAATCTTCGCTCAGCTCGTAGGAGTCAAATTTGAAAAACACATTGCGCAGCACCACCGATTGGCCTACTTTTATAGGCTGCAAAAGAATTTCGAGCTCTGTAACCATATCTTCGGTAGGTTCTTTCAGATCGAAATGGTCGGAGTAAAACATGTAACCCGGTTTTTCGATCATTAATCCATACTTTTTGTTTGCAGGCAAACTCACCAATGCGTCGCCCATTTTCCGTTGAACATTAATATCTAAAATGCTATCGCCGGTTTCCACATCGAACAAGCTTACAACAGCCGTAAGCGGACGAAAAGTTTCTTTATCTTTTACCGAAACCTTCAAATGCGATACATACTGTGGCTTTACAGCATCGGGCACCGCAAACCGATATATACTTCGTTTGTTCTGCATATTCCCCTTGGCAAAGTAAGCATACTCGCCGGGCGCATCGATAAAAATGCCCATTTCGTCGGTATTTTTATTAATGGGATACCCTAAATTTACTGGTTTCGACCAAAGGTTTCTGCCCAATTTTTTCACCATAAACAGATCCTGGCCACCCATGCCGGGATGGTAGTCAGAAGAGAAATAGAGCGTTTCATTATCGGCATGAATAAAAGGAGCAAACTCATCGCCGCGGGTATTGACCGAATCGCCCAAATTCTCGGGTTTTGTCCAAATTGGATAGCCTTCATCGTCTTCCCCGTTTTTTACACTCATGTAAATATCGGCTCGGCCCTTCCCTCCTTTTCGGTTACTGGTGAAAAACAACATTTTGCCATCGGACGACATTACCGGGCGGGAATCCCACACGTTAGAATTTACGGCAGATCCAAGGTTTCTTGCCTCATCCCATTGGCCATCGCGCCGCATGGAAATGTACAAATCGCAACTTCCGTAACCATCTTTGCGACCGCAAGCAGTAAAAAGCATAAAACGCCCGTCGGGCGAAATAAACGAAGCGCCTTCATTACCAAACGTAAGCACCTTATCGCTAATTAACCGCGGCTGGGTAAACCGGCCATCCTCAATTTTACTTTCGTAGATGTCTTCCTGATAACTATTGGGATACGTAGGCTGCTGACTGGTAAAATAGAACAATTGGTTATCGACTGTCATTGAAGGCCAATA
>JAWOEM010000429.1:0-3361 GCA_046482785.1 Salinivirgaceae bacterium | reverse complement strand
ATCACCACGCCATCGCATTCAAAACCGTGCTGTTGCAGCAAGTTTATCAGTTCACCTTCACTATTTGATTGTACATACACAAATTCAACATCGGGATGCACAGCCTTCAATTTTTCGTAATACTGGAGAAATGTTTCTTTACCATAAATTTCGGGTTCGCGCTGCCCAACTAAATTCAAGTTTGGACCGTTAATAATTGCAATAACCATATGTGTATAATTTTTATCTTATTAACCATTTTAAATCCTCTATAAACAGATCAGACTATATTAATGCTTAAGTCTGAATTAACCTAAATTTCACAAGGGTTCTTCCCCTTGAAAAATCAGATTCGCTGCGCTCTTCGGTTGGGTATTACTAAGCCGGAGTTACCCGCTTTGCCACCCCTTATTCATGAAATTCGCTTCACTCCTTCCTGAATAAAGCAGGTTAAGAAGCAGTCTTAAAATAACGCTACAACGGACACGAATTTGAAATTTTCAATGTAAATACCGATGGGTATTTTTCGAATAACTCTTGCATTGATTTCTCCAATAGTGAAAATACATCGTGAAAAGACCCTGTAATAATGGTACTCATTTTACCAGGTTCAATATTCAAATCAGAATGCTCCAGTATGGATATTAGTTCGTTTATAGGTTCCGAATAATTGCCCGTAAGCGGATAATAGCTTATTTCTACTGAGATTATCATTTTAGAAATTTTTATGAACCAATGCCCCAATAAACACCGGCTCTGTATTCTGTTTATCGGTTTGAGCATCTAAAACAGAGAACTCATTGTTCATGTATACACCACACTTATAGCGCACCTTGCCAATGTGTTCCAGTTTTTTGTACAATTGATCTTTTGTAAAAAAATCTGCTTCACGAAATGTATCATCGTTTTGTTTGTTCTTCCCAAGCACACTATCGGCATTCAAACACCCCAGCAGTAAATATCCTCCCGGTTTTAGCACCCGCATCATCTCTGCCAACACTTGTTCCTGATTATCAACAAACTCCAACATAGTAACCGATGCTACTATACCAAACGCCTCATCGTCAAAGGGCAGATTTTGGGCATTGGCTTCGCGAAATGTTGCTTTAATCTTTTTTGTCGATGCACGCTCCAGCATGGCGCGGGAATTATCAATTGCAGTAACATCAAACCCCAAACCAGCAAAAAACTGTGTCCAATGTCCTGTTCCACAGCCCAGTTCAAGCATTTCGCCTCGGACTACATCCTGCAAAAGTGTCTTTAGTACATTTTTCTCAATGACATCGATCTGTTTGCCGGTTTCGGTTTTATAGTAAGCATCGTAGCTTTGAGCAACATCGGGAAGTAAAAATACGTTCTTCATTTTAATCATTTTCTGCATCCATTCTGGGATTGTAATGAAATAAAAACGCCGTTTTGAACGAAGTTATTTTGGCATAATCACTTTATCCCAATCGCCATAATGCGTAATATTCAAATTTGTTTTGGGTTCGGTAATGTAACTCTCGTTACTGTTGTAAGTCCACTCCATGGTTTCAGACCCACCTCCCGATTGTGTAGTAATTAAAGCCTCGTTACGAGTCAATCCGATGGGAAATGCCTGATCGCGCGGACTTTCTCTGTCGCCGTGGGTTGGGTCGGTGGGAATCCAGCCGTAATTGGGGATGTATACTTCAACCCAACGGTGATACACTTCATCGAGGTATGCCAATTCGGCTCTATCCCAGGTAGCGCCCACGTAGCGTGCCGGCAATCCGGCCGCCCTGCACAATGCAATATACACAAACGTATATTCTGAACACGATCCGTGTCCATTACTGATTACTGTTGGTGCCATATCCCAGGCTCCATCCATATTGTAATACAAATGGGCAATAAGAAATTGGTGGAGCTTTCGCATGATCCAGTACGGGTTTTCTTCATCGCCAACCACTTCGTGTACTGTTTTCTGAATTATATCATGATGTATCTGATATTTTTCCTCGTCTTGTAAATATTTCTTCTTAATGTTTTCAGGAATTTGTGATAATGTGCCTACCTTTTCGGGATACAAGAAATACCTTACATCGTAAGTTTCCACTGTAGTTGTGGCCTGAATAGCAATTTTATCACCCGGTTTAACATTTTCAACCCGAAACAGGGCGGTTTTTTGCCCCCACTTGTCGGTTACAATCTTCGTTGGTTCAGTATTATAGGTAATTTCGCTAAGTAAGTTTTGATTATCGCGGTTCTCCGGCAATGCAATGTGCACGTTCAACTCTTTAATTTTGCCGGGGCCGTAGCAGGTTGTATGATGGTTGAAAGTAATTTTATGCAACTCTTTGTTTTTACGCACAAACTTTACATCATCGTTAATTTTAAGCTGGTAAATTTGATCGTCCTGATGGTCTACTGCCCATAAAGCATTGTCTTTTACGGTTATACCGTGAACATAATCGCCGGGCGCATCTAAAATTATAATTACAAAACCGGTTTTCGGATCAACCATGTAAATCTCGTCTTTTTCGCGGTCTGAGATCCACAAATAGTTTCCATCGAAGGTAATTCCTTTGGGACTGGAAGCGGGAGATTTAAAGGAGTGTATTGTTGCACCATCCTGCGGACTAAACTGTATAACTTTTTTTGCCTTATCGTCAACCAGCCAGAGGTACTTTCCATCGTATGCCAATCCCATGGGGCTGGAAGAAGGGGCTCTTAGCGTTTTTAAAATGGTACCATCGGCCGGATCGATCTGAAAAATCATGCCATCGCGATCTTCGGCCTTATCGGTTCGCCCTCTGAAATCGGCGTTCCAAAGATATTGGCCATCAAAAGTTAGCCCCGATGGCCAGTAGGCCGGCGATTCGATTTCTTTTACCGGCTCACCTGTTTCAGCATTCACGCAATAAATTTTATCGGTGCCCCGATCGGCATACCAAATATTTTTGCCATCGTGACAAATACCCGTAGGGAATTCTCCTTGTGTGGGAAACTGATTGGTGACTATTCCGGTTTGAGCCGATAGGTTTAATTGAAAAATAAGTATCACCAATAGAGCAATTGTTAAATTCTTCATTTTTGTATTTTTTTTATATTGACAAAGTAATTTTTATTCAAATACAATAAATCCAAAATCAGCACAGATTGTAGCCTTAAAATTTAGATTCCAAATTTAACAATTATATAACAACTAATCCAACAAATTATCAAAAACACCGGATACACGAAAACTCAGTGTAATTCCGTCATATCATAAACCTGTCGAAAAAATCGAAACTCGCTATTGCCAAATAATATTTTCGGGTTTCCACTTGTCTTTGGGTACGTCTTCGCCTGTGGGATAACCAATGGGAATAACATTTAAGGGTACATGCTTCTCGGGCAAATTGAGCTCCTTTATAAC
>JAWOEM010000144.1:0-9703 GCA_046482785.1 Salinivirgaceae bacterium | reverse complement strand
TGCATTTTTTGTAGGGCTGAGGGCATTGATAGCCGATCTTGTGGAACCGGAGTATGCTCCAGAAATTTTGGAGATGTACAAAGATGTAGTACAGGAACTGCCCGATCATAAAAAAGATAAAAACGATGGCTATGTGTACGTAGAAGGTGTAGCCGGAAGTAATGTAGAAACCTTTACGGAGAATGCCTTAGATGCCATGGTGCAACAGGTAGAGCGTTTGCAAAAAGAACACGAGCAAACAGATATTTGTGTGCTTGTTCGCAAAAACGACGAGGTCTCGTTAGTCGGAACACGGCTTATAGAAGAAGGATATACCATTGTTTCCTCAGGATCATTGTCTTTGGGGGGCTCAAAGTTGTTGCAACTTATTGTTACCGTATTTCGGTATTTGTACGATCCGTCGCCCCTTTACCTCAAAACCATTGCATACCTAAATAGCAAAACAGAAGATACTTCGCAACTTCATCGTTTGTTTACAAGTGATACGGAGCACCATATGCCCGGAGGTTTTTTAAACAATGTAGACCAATTGGCTGCCTTGTCGCCATTGAGTGCAATTACTGAAATCGTAAGGCTGTTCGGGTTGGATGATCCCGAAAAACGACAAAATGTATTCCTCGGTCGCTTTTACAACGAAGTAAAAAAAGTGGTGACAGAAAAGGGCGGTAGCATTGGCGAAGTATTGAAGTGGTGGGACGAGGAAGGAAAAAACCTCAATATTGAGGTTACACATACAGCTCCTGACGGAATTCGTATTTTAACGCTCCACAAAAGCAAGGGGTTGCAATTTAAAAACGTGATTATTCCATTTGCCCATTGGCAAAAAGGTTCTAAAATAGATACCTTATGGTTGCCCGGTGAAGCGTTTAGTATTCCTGCCTTGCATGGTGGTTTTTACCCTGCCGAACTATCGGGAAAGCATTCAGTTTGTCCCGTTTTATCAAAGTATTTCGAAGATGAGGTTTTTGCTATGATTGTCGATCAGGTAAATATGCTTTATGTGGCAAATACCCGTGCTGTCGACAATCTGTTTATTATATATTCAAATGAGGTGAAAGGGAAAAATGACGTCTCTAAATGGATCAAAACCCTTATGGAAGATCGTTCCGAGGTCGGATTGGCCGCGATGGGAACATTTCCCGACGAAAATGTTTTCGAATTAGGAACGTTGAGAAAAGTTTCTGCACCCGTTGTGCCTGAGACCAAAAGTCCGGAAATAAACCTTTTTGGAAATGCACAGGTTAAAATCCGCTCCAATATAGCTCGTTATGGCAATGAAGATCAAATGAAGGGGTTGAGGGCGGTTCGAGGAACAATGTTGCATTGCATTTTTGAGCAAATTATAACAGCAGCCGACGTCGATAAAGCTGTAGATAGTCAGTTAGGCGGTGGTATGCTAACTACAGATGAGGCCGAAGAATTGAAAGCTGAAATTCGTTATCTTCTAAAGCAGGAACCGGTTAGCACTTGGTTTGCCAATGATGTTAAAGTGTTTACCGAAGCCGAAATTGTAGTGCCGGGCTACAATAACAGGCGCCCAGACAGGGTGGTGACGCAAGATAACCAAACAGCAATTATCGATTATAAATTTGGTGCCTCGGACCATGCCCGACATACGAAACAGGTGCAAAGCTATATGAAGCTTTTTAGTCAAATGGGATACCCCAATATTTCGGGCTATGTTTGGTATCCGCTCAGGCAAGAGGTGGTAGAAGTAAGTTGAGGTGGTTTTATTTTATTAAATAGTTACTATTATGGAGCCAATTGGTGACAGAACAGGTATAAATTTTCAGAACTGGCAGTTGTTTATCGACAATGTGAGTGATGATATTGTTATTGTCGATAAGAATTTTTACGTAATTCTGGCCAATAAAATGGCACGTCAAAGCTTTAACTACCCGGTTGTTGAGCCTTATCGATACACCTATTTGGAGTTTTATCACGGTATTTTGAATACACACAAAGAATGTCCGGTAAAAAAAGCCAAAACACAGAAAAAAACCGTTACAGAGCTGTTTCAAACCGGTAATGAAACATCCTACCGACTAACTACAAAACCGGTTTTGGGCGATAACAATCAGGTTGAATGGATTGCTTGTGTTGGTAGATTTGTGTACACCGAAGGTTTCGATTTATCGGGCATTGATCGGTTTACAACCGGCCATAGCGGCGAATGGGAATTTGAGCTCGATGAAAATCTCCGCATTGTTTCCACCAATCGCTACATGTATTTGTTTACCGGAATAGAGCGCGAAAAACTGATAGATCAGAAAATTTATATTCGACAACTGTTGGCTTCAGAATTTGCTGATATTTTTACTGACCATATATCGAAACTTAAGCCCGATGAGAATTATTCTGAGTTTCGTGTGTTATTCAAAAAAGTCGATAATTCCTACTTTGGAGGCTATATAAAGTTGTATCCAAAAACACTAAAGGGAACTGCCAAATACCGTGCTTCTGTAAGGCCGTTCCGTAATCCCGAGTTCGGATCGAAACGGTATTTTGAGCAAATTAGGTTGCAAAACTATTTGTCTATAATTGCCGACCAAATGGCTCAGTCAGAGTCCTTTGAAGATGGATATCGTGTTATTGCCAAGTCGGTTGCCGATGTTTTGGATCTAAATTTATGCGGGTTTCTGCATACAAAACATGCCGGAGATATGCAAGTTGAAGCTGCACTCCTCAATAATCGTTTTATAGATGAAGAAACAATCAAGGACGTTAAGCAGGAAGGAATCGATGAGTTTGTAAAAAGTCTGGAAGACAATGGTTTATTACATATTCCTTGTGTGGCAGATGCACCCTATAACTACAAACGGTTTTTGTTGCAGGAAAAAATACACTCATTTGTTGCTATTCCATTAAAATACCGTTCCCGCTTTGTTGGAGCCATGGTGTTAGGAATGAAAGATGTTTACTCGTGGCCGGAATATAAGCTGGACTTTGCCAGTACCGTGGGTTCTATCGTGCTGCAGAGTTTTATTCAAGAAGAAATGCGCGAGAGGTTGCGCAGGGTAAACGAAAGTTTTATCAATATATTTGAAAATAGTAGCGATGCTGTATTTATTGTAGCCCTTAACGGGCAAATGCTGGAAGTGAACCGTACGGCTGAAACTCTTACAGGCTATAGCAAAAAAGAGTTGCAGCAGAAAGTAGTTTCAGATATTTCCAAAACAGAAAACCTCGATTTGGCACAAATGCCCTTCGAAATGTTTCAATCGCACCAAATGGTTTTTGGAACCGAACTTATTCCCCGAACAGGTGAATCTATCCCCGTTGAAACACGAGAAAAAATGATTCGGTTTGACGATGAACTTGCGATACTGGTTTTGGCCAGAGATGTGAGACACCGACGCGAACTGAATCGGTTAATGGTGCAAACCATTGCCAGCACAGAAGATAAAGAAAGGAAACGCATTGCCGAGGGGCTGCACGATGATGTGGCTCCATTGCTTAGCACGCTACGTATTTACATCGATTTATTGCAGAATGCCGAATTGTCGGCAGACGAAATTGCGGAATACTCCATTAAAATGAAAGAAATAATTGGACAGTCTATTTCAACTTTGCGACAGGTTTCCCGCAATCTAATGCCCGGTGTACTTACCGATTTTGGACTTGTTGAGGCCATTACCGACTTTTGTAATAAACTCCGGCAGACAGGAATTATACGAATAAATTTTGATACTGACGCAAAACATTATAATTTAGACAATAAAATAACAAATATTATTTATAGTGTTGTGAAAGAACTTATCAATAACACCATTAAACATGCCGATGCTTCGGAAATAAATCTTGAGCTACGTGCTTCAGATAAAGGGGTGAAAGTCAGTTTTACAGATAATGGTATAGGTGTGGATATTGAAAAACACGTGAATTCTGCAAACGAAGGATTGGGATTAAAAAATATGCTCAGTAAAGTAAATGCAGTTTCCGGTAAGGTTACAGCGTTACAAAACGATGGTTTTGGCGTTGAAATATTTTTTCCCGTAAAAAAAGAAACGAACATAAATTAAAATTATATAGCCATGAATATACTTCAAGCATTTATTGTTGACGACCACTCCATTTTTCGTCAGGGACTTACCTTAATGTTAAATAAGTTACCCAACATAAAAGTTGTTGGCGAAGCCGAAAACGGCCAAGAGTTTATCGATAACCTTGACAAATACAACCCCGATCTGGTTTTTTTAGACATTAAAATGCCAAAAATGGATGGCATTCAGGCCGCCGAACTGGCATTTAAACACAAACCGGCACTCAAAATAATTGTAATGACCATGTTTGAGGAACCTGCATATTTCAATAAAATGATTGATCTGGGTGTGCAGGGCTTTTTGTTGAAAAATGCCGAGATGATGGAGATTCGTAAAGCCATTAACCGCATCGACGAGGGCGATACCTATTTTTCCGAGGAGTTGCTAAGGCAAGTAAATGAAAACCCGGAGACAGAGGAGAAAACGGTTGATATCAAATTATCAAGACGTGAACATGAAGTGCTCGATTATCTATGCCAAGGGTATTCAAATCAGGAAATTGCCGAAAAACTTTTTATCAGCCCCCGAACGGTCGATGGTCATAGAGCAAATTTATTGAGTAAAACAGAATCGAAAAACACCGTCAGCTTAGTTTTATTTGCCGTGAAAAATAAATTGGTAGAATTGTAATATTTGCACTTTGCAGATCGTTAAAGTATGGTGTAATGACTACTTTTGATCTTGTTTCCCCGGAATTCGCAAGTCACACCAAGGTTTCGTGATGATTTATTCTTTTCCTAAGACGGCCTAAAAATAGGAAGTTACATAATGTACGTATGTTGATTTAAAGGGAATGGTTTTTGATGAAATGTAGCAGAAGTTTTATAATAGCATCCAGTCTTGTGATGCTTTCTAATGTGTTGATAGTAAGTGCCTATTTATGATTATGCCGGAGAACCAGAAAAAGATTTTAATAGTAGATGATGCAGAGAATAATGTTATGCTGCTCAACGATGTGTTGTCGGAGTTAGATTACGATATTCACGTCGCAAAAAATGGGAGAGATGCGTTGAACATAGTGCGTAATAATGCCCCTCGTCTGGTTCTGCTCGATATAATGATGCCCGATATGGATGGTTTCGAGTTGTTTGAGCAACTAAAACGTCAATACCCCGAAACACATGTAATTTTCATCACCGCCAAATCTGCCGACAACGACCGTGAATTGGCCATGGCTATGGGCGCTGCCGATTACATTACCAAACCGGTAAATATTATCGATGTCTTGCAAAAAGTCCAAAAAATAATGGAGAATTAGGCATAACCTGACGGGAATCACTGAGAATACATAAGTTTTCACTATTTCTTCTTGCAGAATTATGGGAGAAGGATTATGGAACAAGTTAAAACGTCAAGTTATTTCGAAAACATTCTTAAGGCGCTTGCAGATACGTTTCTAATTTGAAGTTTGATTGAGATATACATTAATCTAATCTAGCCAAACCACGCTTACTATAAAAAGACCATAATGATACTTCCATTTTGCAAAGCAATCTCTACTATAACCTTGGGATGCTTTCTCGCCACTCTGTAGGTTACACTCTCTCACCTTTCACTAATTGGCTGTTTCTTAGCTTCTAATTTCTTTATTCGCGGATTTTGAGCAAATAAGAATGTTTTTATCAGTCATAATAATTTATTAACAGGTTGTTTTACTGTTTTTACCCGATTGTGCAATAGTTATCTTTATGCTATGTTAAATTTTAAAAATCATTAACTATGAATTGGAGAAACATACGTATTGGAGGTAAGTTAGGAATTGGGTTTGGACTACTCATTGTAATAGCCATTGCGCTTGGAGTTATGGCCATAATGAATATGGCTACTATTCAAACCGAAACCGAATACATTGCCGATGAATATCTGCCAGAAGTGGAAATAGCCAGTGATATTCAAACAAATTTTATGTGGGCTGTTTACGCCATTCGCGGTTATAACTACACCGCCGATGATGCTTTCCTGAAAGAAGGGCAAGCGAAATTGCGCGATGTGCAACAAGGTTTAAAAAACGCATACGACCTTGCAGGGCGTGCCAAGCGCTTGGAGAAACTAGATGATTTGGCCAAAGAAATTGACCAAAATGTGGTGCAGTACAGCAACTTGCTCGACCAAACAATAAAAATGGTTGAACAAATGAATAACAATCGTAATAACATGGATGAGGCTGCTGCACAGTACATCGAAAACTGCAATTCCTTTCTGGAAGGGCAAACTGAGAGAATGATTCGTGAAATCCGATCAGGAAATGCTGAAATCGATCGGTTAAGTAAAATTACCCTAATTAATAATATAATTGATGCAGGAAATGCTGTTCGGGTAGCAAACTTTAGAGCACAAGCTAGACGTGACCCTGCTGCATTGGGAACTGCAGTTGATGAGTTTGAAAAATCGTTTGCGTTTTTTACCGATATTCGGAGAATTACCCAGCTTCGAGAAGATTTAAACCAACTTGATGTAATTGAAACTGCAGGTAAAAAATATGTTAGTGCCATAAGGGATTATTTGAAAAACTGGAGAGAGAATGAGCGTCTTAATCAAGATCGAATAGCAAATGCTAATGTGACTACATCTGCTACTGCTCAGACTTCAAATGCTGCAATTGATGGCACCAACGCCATAGCTGATGATGCTGTTAGTATTATCTCCTCTTCCAATCAGATTATGGTCATTGGACTGTTGCTTGCACTTATTCTTGGCGTAATTATGGCGCTGGTTATTACGCGATCTATTACAGCCGGAATTGTGAAAGGCGTAGATTTGGCCAAAGAAATTGCACAAGGAAACTTAATGGTACAGGTCGATGAAGTGTACCTGAGTCAAAAAGATGAAATTGGACAATTATCTAATGCGTTGCAAAATATGGTCGATCGTTTAAAAGGAATTGTTAGCGATGTGTTTGAAGGTTCCGAGAATATTGCATCTGCAAGCCAAGAGTTAAGTTCTACCTCACAAGAAATGTCGCAAGGTTCATCAGAACAGGCTTCATCTGCCGAAGAGGTTTCTTCTTCAATGGAAGAAATGGCATCTAATATTCAGCAAAATACCGATAATGCCAAGCAAACCGAAAAAATTTCGCTCAAAGCATCCGATGATATTGCTGAAGGAAATCAGGCTGTTGAACAAACAGTACAGTCGATGAAAGATATTGCTGAGAAAATCACCATTATTTCAGAAATTGCCCGCCAAACAAATATTCTTGCCCTTAATGCAGCCGTAGAAGCAGCAAGAGCAGGAGAACACGGTAAAGGTTTTGCGGTTGTTGCAGAAGAAGTACGGAAACTGGCAGCACGTAGTCAGGAAGCAGCACGCGAAATTGATGAAACTTCGCGCAGCAGCGTTGCAATTGCCGAAAAGTCGGGTAAACTCTTATCGGAAATTGTTCCTGATATTCAGAAAACGGCTCGTTTGGTACAAGAAATTGCAGCCGCAAGTTCGGAGCAGTCTTCAGGTGCCGATCAGGTAAACAGTGCCATACAACAGCTTAATCAGGTTACCCAGCAAAATGCCGCGGCAGCCGAAGAAATGGCAACAAGCTCAGAAGAGCTATCAAGCCAGGCCGATCAGATGCGCGACACCATGGCGTTCTTCAGAATCGACGATACGGCAAAGCGCCAGAAGCGTAAAGCCCCTGCTGCACCAAGAAAAGCGGTTCAGCATGCACAACCAAAAGCTAGTGCTGGTGCCACTGCGCCAAAGCAAAACCACTCAACACCAAAAGGCGTTGATTTGAATATGGGCGATACCAGCGATAGTGAGTTTGAAAACTTCTAGCAAACCATAATTTACCCAAAATCTGGAAGCATGAAAATTTAGTCTGCTTGCGGATTCGATTAAGCAAATCATCCTGTTTGAGTTTCAAACAGGTGATTTGCTAAGTCGGGGGTGAATTAACAAAAAGAATATAATAATGATTGTTACTGCCCGTAACTCTTTTGTGAAAGACCAATTTCAACCTATGGGAATGATAAAGAAAATACTGATTGTCGACGATTCGTTCAATAACTTACTGTTGCTCGAGGATCTGCTTACCGAAATGAATTACAACGTTTCGGTAGCGCATGATGGTGTTGAGGCAATGCACATTTTGCAGGAAAATACGCAAGATTTGGTGTTGCTAGACATTATGATGCCTCGTAAAGGTGGTTTTGAATTGTTGGAGGATATGAGGAAACAAAATATCGAAACTCCGGTAATTTTCATCACTGCAAAAAGCAGCGATGAGGAGCGTATGCGCGCAGTCGAATTGGGAGCAGCAGATTTTATTGCTAAACCCGTAATCATTTCCGAGGTATTAGATAAAGTGCAGCAAGCCTTGGCTGCTGCAGAATGAGTTTCCGGATGGCCTCCGGGGAATTTTTGATTTATTGATTGTGTTTGTACCGCAAGTGAAGTAAAGAGCGTTGTTTTATTCAATTAAAGCAGCGCTCTTGTTGTTTGTTGTTGCTTGTAAATGTTTAAACGAAAGAAAGCCTTGCGTCTGTTGACCCAAGGCTTCATTATTTTTTTGAAATACGAATTCATATTTTTGCGAAAATGCTGATTTTGTCCTGATATGAAAAAAAAACATGCAAAACAAAACAGTTCAAAAGAATTTAAGCTCCGTCTATATTGAACATAATACCCATTTTGTTGGATAAAAATTTCAATCGGAACCCGGTTTTATTTTAGGAGTTTCCCCCAAAAAAAACTACTCTTCTATTTCCATCATTTTAAATGGAACTTTAATAATTGACTGGTAATCTTCTCCGGCCTCGAGCATATCTTCATCGTCTTCTTCGTAGTGCCAGTTAATTACTACTTCGTTGCCACCTTTGTAAATCGCTTCCAGTTTCTTAAATACATCTAAAATGCATTTCGATGAACTGGTGTTGAAATATTCAAGTTGAATATTCACCTGCGTCAGTTCTTTGGGTTCTTTAATATATCCCTCAAGCCAGTCTACGAGAGGCTTGTAGAACTCAATAGAGTTTTCCGGTATTGAACGCCCCTTAATTTCGATGCTTCCTTTTTCGGAATCAAAAATTACGGTTGGGGTTTTCGGTGTTCCTTCAATTTTTATTGGATCCATACTCTTTATTCGTTTATTGTTTTATTTCTATACAAAAGTCAAAAAAAGATAGTGAATTTTTATCAGAATAAAAATTATAATCGATTTTACTCTCTGCTTTTCTTGCTATGTCGATAAGTCCAAGGCCTCCACCTCCTTTATTGCTAAAGGTTTGGTTGTTTAAAATTTCTTTGTATTCCAGCTTGAGCTCATCGCGTGATAAATTATTAATTTTTTCGATATGTTTGTTTAAAAACTGTACTTTTTTCTCGGTAAGAAAATTTCCGGTTCTAATTTTGTATGCTCCGTCATTCTGAGTAATAAACATGATCATGTAGCGCGAGTGCTTTTTCTGTGTGCCGTTTAAATAAACTTCATCGGAATGATGAAATAAATTTTGCATCGATTCAATGGCGACGTTATATAGCTTTTTTTTTAGTTTTCGGTTACCCGGTATCTGGTCTATTTTTTCTTCAATAATTAATAATAATTCGGTTAGCATGGACTCAGATAATTCGCCCTTAAAGGCGAAAATTACATCTTCCTGCTCATTTGCTGAAATCCAACTATCCAAATTAAAACTCATTGATCATGTTATGTTTACCGATAAACA
>JAWOEM010000108.1:0-14832 GCA_046482785.1 Salinivirgaceae bacterium | reverse complement strand
GTGTCATTATAATATATTTTAGGTTCAATAGAGTTAACAAAAATCCACGGTTAGTGTTTACAAAAAAACGGTAAAAGACCTATTTCTCCTACCGTTTTTAGTCATCCAAAATGTGCAAGCATAAAATGCAAAATGATGGTATGCTTACAGATTATGTTTTATTTTTTTTCTAAAAATACATATCCCGTTCGCCTTTTTTTATTTTTTCGATACGATTACGCAATTCTTCTACGTTCGTAAACCCATCAAGTTCGGTAGTGATGGTATTTTCTATAATTGTCCATCCTTTTTGAGCAGTCTCTGGAGTTGAATAATCTTCCAAATACTCTGCTAGGGTTAAAATAGCATTCGGTGTACAATAGCGCTTGATAAATCCGGGAACAGAAAACTCCATAAAGTGCTCACCTGTACGACCTAAGCGATAGCATGCGGTGCAAAACGAAGGCAATTTGCCGGTATCGAGCAACTCATCAATAATTTCATTTAGCGAACGATTATCATTAATCATAAACTGCTCGCGGTTCAGGTTTTGCTCCTCGTTTTTACTTGCGTGATATGAGCCCAACTCCAATTTGGTGCCTCCATCGATTTGCGACACACCAAATTCAATAACTTCTTTTCGAACATTGGCGCTCTCCCTTGCTGTTAAAATCATTCCTGTGTATGGCACCGCAAGGCGTAAGATGGCAACTAACCGTTTAAAATCCTCGTCGTTTACCATATATTTGTCGGTCATATCGATTGAAGTGCTATCGGTAATTCGCGGAAACGAGAGCGTGTGTGGACCAACATTGTAGCAAGCCTCCAAGTGGTTTGTATGGCGTACCATGGCCATTACTTCAAATTTCCAGTCGTACAAACCAAACAACGCACCTAAACCCACATCGTCGATTCCCGCTTCCATAGCACGGTCGAGCGAGGTAAGTCTGTAATTGTAATCGGCCTTTTTCCCACCCAAATGGTACGATTTATATGCTTCGGGGTGGTATGTTTCTTGAAAAATCTGATACGTACCGATCCCAGCCTCGTGCACTTTTTTAAAGCCTTCCAGGTCGAGCGGTGCTGCATTAATATTTACTCTGCGAATTTCGCCATTTCCCTTTTTTACGCCATAAACCGTTTTTACGGTATGGGCAATATAGTCTGCATCATATTTTGGATGCTCACCATAAACAAGAATCAATCTTTTTTGGCCATTATCTTCCAGTGCTTCAACCTCCTGAACAATTTCATTGTCGTTTAGCGTCATACGCTCTGCCTCGGTATTGGTAACCCTAAAACCACAATATTTACAATTGTTTGTACAATGGTTCCCGATATAAAGCGGTGCAAAAAGTACGATACGGTTTCCATATACCTTGCGTTTTAGTTCTCTTGCACCATCTTTTATTTGTTCGACCAATTCAGGGTCTTCAGCTTGCAAAAGGGTTGCAACTTCGCTAAGATTCAACCTATTTTTATCAAGCGACTTTTGAATTATGTTTTGTACAGTTTGTTTATCGGGTTTAGCGTTGGTTAAAAAGCCTTCAATTTCTGCCACATCGATAAATGGTTCCATCGGACGATCGGGCAATTTGTATGTTTCGGGAGTAAATTTCATAGTATTTATATTTTATTGCATTCTATCAACAATGCGATTATTAATTGTTTTGCCAATAAGCTAAAGCCTGCTTAGCGATCCGTTCTTTTTTGTCTAAGGCCGAGGTCGCCGGAACAATAATTCCGGTCGAAGGTGTGAGTTGTATCCGTTCAGCGTTCTCAATATCGCTACCGCTGCTCCATTCAAAAGCCCAGCGCTTGCCATATATTTTGCACACCACAACTTCTATTTGGAAGTTTTGCTGAACCCATTGGCCTAACTGCTCATATTTATTCATATATCTTAATCTATTGTATCGATACACAGAGAGTACACGAAGTATCGAACTTTTACTGTATTTTCAAATTCTGATTGCAACTGTCGCTTGAGAAAGAAAGCCAGTATTAATATCCTGAATTATCGGCTTCAACGGCATCGTTTTTTATGAGTGCCGATTTAATTTGCACTCCCTCCAAACGTCCGAGCTTACCGGTAAGGGAACCAATTTCGTCGGTAGAGCCTTCAAGCACAAGGGTAATTACATTAATTTCCTTTTGTTGCAAAGGAATTCCCTGCCGACCAATAACAATTTCGGCATGTTCAGAAACAATTTTGTTCAGGTAATTTATTGCGGCTCTGTCTTTAACGAGTATAATAGCCGCTCCGATTCTCTTTTCCATCAGCATTTCCTCCGGATCAGTTTAAGTATTTATAGAATCCTTGATACACACGCATGCGTACCGCAGATGTTCAAAGATAAACAAAAAATATACTCAACAAGTTAAAACTGCTGAAAAACAGGAAATTCGAATTAAGAATGCATTAAAACCCGATGAATAATGCAGGTAAAAAAAACAAAAGAACGATGGATCATTAAGCAAATAATACCTTAATAATTAATCATTTAACATCCAGCTCTCCCACTTATTTTGCAGTCCGGGGCTAATGTTTGTTTTGGGTGTTTGTTCTTTATCATTAAGTAAAACTGACTGTAGTGAAACTTTTTGCGCTAAATAACTGGAAAGTTCGTCGTATGAAACTTTCCCTCCGGTTTCCTGTAATTTTTTTAACAGATAGTAGGTAAATAGGCCGTGATGTTCTTTATCCAAAGGTAAAGATGATTGTGTTCCACTACTAGCTGTAAAGGAAACTAACGCGCCCTTCAATTGGTCTTCGCGCGGTTTAATTTTCACACCACGGGCAGCTAACAATCCCTGATTACGAGCACCACCACTAAAACATGCATCGATAAATACAGTAACTCGATGTGCAGGATACTCAGTGAGTTTATGATAAAAATCCTTCAACATTATTCCACTTTGAGGGTTTTTCCCACTCACATCAACCGGCATAAGGTAAGGTGTTTGTGTAACTTCATCGGGGAATCCATGACCGGCATAATAGACAAATACATCAGCTTTTCCATTGGTGTTTTTTATAAGCAAATTCATTTTTGCAATTGCTTGGCTCATTTGTCCGGTGGTACCATCGAGAAGGAAAATTATATGCTCTTCCGGTATTCCTAAAGTATGCTGTGCATATAGTTTAAAAGCACTGGCATCGTTACGAGCATAAGCAACGTTTACTTCTGCATTTAAATCCAATTGGAACGAAGAGTAATCTTCATTTCCGATAATCAAAGCAAAACGGTTATTATGTTGTTTTTGTGAGTTGGGAATATTTTTGTCGACACCAGATTTACGTTCAAACACATATCCATTTCTTCCTGTAATTGATGGTGCTGTAACAGGCTTCTGATATTGAGTCTGCTTTTCAGTCACATACTCATGTTGAACCCTTTCTTCAACAGGCTCTTTAGGTAAAGTTGCAAGCGTTGGTTTTGGTTTGAAGCCATCAACAGGGTTCAATGCTACATTAACATTACGATCATAATGATGGGTTGCTCCAGATGCCAAATCAATTACTCCCGGAACCAAATAATAAAACCAATCGAGCACATATAGCCAATGAATTGAACCTTCGTCTTTAACTTCTAGGTCGTGATAGCCTTCTTTAGCAAATCGATACACTTGCTCACGTTTCCGATTATGTTCACTTGCTTTCACTCTGCGGGTAACTTCAATTTGGCATGGGGTTGTTCGACCTGTATTTTCACCATTTAGATAAACTTGGGCATATGGCGGATTCGACTCTAAATTCACTTTTTGCGTTGATCCTAGAAAGATGGTTGCACAAGAAGTAAATACGAGTAATAATGCAACAAAAATTGTCAGTAAGGAGGAGTATTTTTTCATGATTTCTATCGTTTATTACAAAAAAAAATATGAGATGTGCTGATACAAACAGCACATATCCTACCCCTGCAAGGTACAAAAAATTGGCAACTTATTAATAACTCAAATAAAAAAAGCCGCCCCAAAATGGAGACGGCTCTTTATCAGTATATTTCGAATACTTATTCTACTTCGTAATTATATTCTTTCAGAATATTTCTTACTTCGTCGGGTGCTACGCGTCCGTAGGTTTTTTCACCCACCAGTACCACCGGGGCAAGGCCACATGCACCAACACAACGGAGGCAGTTTAACGAAAATTCACCATCGGCGGATGTTTCGCCCACCTCGATTTTAAGCATTCGCTTAAATTCGTCGAGGACTTTGTCGGCACCTCTCACATAGCAGGCTGTACCTGTACATATTGAAATTGGGTTACGACCTTTGGGAATCATGGTGAAGAAAGAATAGAATGTAACTACGCCATAAACTTTTGCCAATGCCATATCCAATTCTTCTGCCACAATTTCTTGCACTTCTGCCGGCAGATAGCCAAAAATACTCTGAGCTTTATGCAGTACGTTGATCAGCTCTCCGTGCTGATAGTTAAACTCCTTGCAAACGGCCTTTAACTTTTCAACGTCTGATTTTTTGAGGGCTACTTTAGATTCACTCATATCTGTACGTTTATTATTTTTACTAATTATCAATGATTTGTTTACTCTTCTTTGAGTTTCACCGTTGGTTTTCTATCGGCATAATGAGTATGCAGCAAGTGGTGTGCTTTTTCACTCATTGGTGCTCCAAGGAAATTCTCATAGAGTTCTTTGATCATTGGGTTCTCATGCGATTTTCGAATTTTCTTTCCGGCATCTTCCCGATAGAGGGCTTCGGCACGTTTTTTCAGAATTTCTGAATTTCCGTGGTGCAATGGTTGACCACCGCCGCCGATACAACCGCCGGGACATGCCATAATCTCAATTGCATGGAAATGCGATTTGCCTGAGCGAATATCTTCCAGCATTTTGCGAGCATTTCCTAACCCGTGGGCAATACCAATGTTCAGCTCCAACCCGTCGAAGTCTACTTTTGCTTCGCGAATACCTTCCATGCCACGTAGTTGCTCAAAGTCTACTTTTTCAAGCTTTTTACCTGTATGCACTTCGTAAGCGGTACGTGTAGCAGCTTCAATTACACCACCTGTAGTTCCAAAAATTACGCCTGCTCCGGTCGATTCTCCCATTGGGTTATCGAAGTCTTCATCGGGCATGTTTTCCAGATCCATGTTGGCTTCTTTAATTAAGTGAGCCAATTCGCGTGTCGAAATTGAGTAATCCACATCAGGATTACCATCTACTTTAAATTCGTCGCGTTGTGCTTCATATTTTTTTGCCAAACAAGGCATAATAGACACGACAACCATATCTTCGCGTTTCACACCAATTTTATCGGCCACGTAAGTTTTTGCAATCGCACCAAACATTTGCTGTGGTGAGCGAGCTGTTGATGGAATATCAATCATATCGGGGAACTGCATTTCAAAGAAGTTCACCCAACCCGGGCAGCACGATGTAAGAATAGGCAGTTTCACGTCTTTATCGCCTTCGAGGAATTTGCCTAAGCGACCAAGAAGCTCTGTACCCTCTTCCATAATGGTAAGGTCAGCAGCAAAGTCGGTATCAAATACTTTATCGAAACCAAGACGGCGCAGGGCTGAAACCATTTTTCCGGTCACCAATGTACCTGCGGCAAGGCCAAACTCTTCTCCAAGAGCAGCACGTACTGCTGGCGCAGTTTGTACAACCACAGTTTTCGATGGATCGGCCAATGCACGCAATACTTTTGTTGTATGGTCTACTTCGGTTAGAGCACCGGTAGGACAAACGGCCACACACTGTCCACAGTAAGTACAAGTTGATTTTTCCAGATCCATTTCGAATGCCGGAGCCACCACTGACTCAAATCCGCGGTTAATACCATGGAGTGCCCCAACTGTTTGTACGTCGTTACACATGGTTTCGCATCGACGACACATGATACACTTGTCTAAATCGCGAATAATTGAAGGAGAGTAATCAATTTTATAGGTTGACATCTCCGAAATTTCTTCGTTGTGTATTTTACGAACTCCGAGTTTTACGGCCATATCTTGCAGCTCACAGTTTCCTGATTTGTTACAAGTAAGACAGTCTTTTGGGTGATCAGACAGAATAAACTCCAATACCGTACGACGAGCATTTAGCACGCGAGGCGTATTGGTTTTAATAACCATGCCATCGGCACATGTGGTAGAACACGATGGAGCCAAATTACGACGTCCATCAACTTCTACAACACAAATGCGGCAACCGGCCGGTTTGTTTTCAATATTCATATCTTTTAGCTCCATGTAGCATAACACGGGAATATCAATTCCCAACTGTTTGGCTGCATGGTAGATGGTTGTCCCTTCGGAAACCTCTATTTGCCTGTTATCTATTGTGATTTTAATATTCTTCATTGCTTAATTTCTCCTCTTATTGAATGAAAATGGCGTTAAACTTACATTTCTCGATACAAGCACCACACTTAATACACAGTGCTGGGTCGATTTCGTGTATTTGCTTGCGTTCTCCGCTTATGGCTCCAACCGGACAAACACGTGCACAAGCAGTACAGCCAACACAATTTTCCGGCTCAATAACATACATCAACAAATCTTTACATGCACCAGCTGCACACTTATGGTCTTTTACGTGTTCCTCGTACTCTTCGTAGAAATTCTCTAATGTAGAAAGCACAGGGTTTGGCGATGTTTGTCCAAGACCGCATAGAGCAGTATCTTTAATTACACGACTCATATTGTCGAGTAAATCAAGGTCTTCCATTGTACCATTTCCTTTGGTAATCTTGTCAAGCACTTCGTAAAGACGTTTGTTTCCAATACGACATGGAGCACATTTTCCGCATGACTCTTCTACGGTAAAGTCGAGATAGAATTTTGCCACAGATACCATACAGTCATCTTCGTCCATAACAATCATACCGCCCGACCCCATCATTGAGCCTACAGCAAGTAGGTTATCGAAATCGATTGGAGTATCGAGGTGTTTTTCGGTAAGGCACCCTCCAGATGGGCCACCGGTTTGAACCGCTTTAAATTTCTTTCCATGCTGAATTCCACCACCAATTTCGAAAATTACTTCGCGAAGTGTGATTCCCATAGGAACTTCAATAAGGCCTACATTGTTGATTTTTCCGGCAAGGGCAAAAACTTTTGTACCTTTCGATTTTTCTGTACCAATCGAGCTAAACCACTTTGCTCCCTTATTAATAATTGCAGGAATATTAGCAAATGTTTCAACGTTATTTACGTTGGTTGGTTTTCCCCAATAGCCGCTTTCTGCAGGGAATGGTGGTTTCACGGTAGGTTCGCCACGCTCTCCTTCCATTGAGCGAATAAGCGCTGTTTCTTCTCCACATACAAATGCTCCTGCACCATAGCGCAATTCAACGTCAAAATCGAAGTTGGTATCGAGTATATTTGTACCTAACAAACCGTATTCTCTGGCTTGATCAATAGCAATAACCAATCGTTTAATTGCCAAGGGATACTCTGCACGAATGTAGATAAGTCCTTTGGTTGCACCAGTGGCGTATCCGCAAATAGCCATTGCTTCGAGCACGCTATGAGGATCGCCTTCGAGAATGGATCGATCCATAAAAGCTCCGGGATCGCCTTCATCTGCGTTACAAACTACGTATTTTTGATCGGCTTTATTTGCAGCAGCAAATTGCCATTTTAAGCCTGTTGGGAATCCACCGCCACCACGGCCACGTAGGCCAGACTCTTTAATCTCTTCAATTACTTGCTCGGGAGTTCGCTCCAACAAGCATTTTCCCATTGCTTCATAACCTTCGCGACCGATATATTCTTCAATATTTTCAGGATCGAGGAATCCACAATTACGCAATGCAATACGTACTTGCTTTTTATAGAATTCCATGTGTTTTGAGTCGCTGATATGTTTTTTGGTTTCGGGATCAGTATACAGTAACCGTTCAATTTTCCGCCCTTTGATAATGTGCTCATCAACAATCTCTTCTGCATCTTCAGGTTTTACCTCTGTGTAGAATGTATTGTCTGGCGATACTTTCACAATAGGACCCTTTTCACAAAAACCAAAACAACCTGTTTCGACAACCTGTACGTCATCGGCAAGGTTTTTCACTTCAAGTTGTTTATTTAATTCATCTATGATAAGATTGCTTGAAGATGCGCGGCATCCTGTACCTCCGCAAATGAGCAATTGCATTTTATAATTTGCCATGCTTTTTTTCCTCCTTATTTGTTTTCTTCTATGGTTCTGTAATTGGCAGGGATAATTCCATCTACCATTTCACCGAGTTTCACATATTTTTCAATAATTTCGTCGGCCTTTTTAACGTCTACATAACCGTAAACAATTGGTTCTTTTCCCGGAAGGGTAACTTCAATTGTGGGTTCTGCGTAACTATAGCCCATATCGCCCGTTTGGGTAACTACGGCTTCTACGTTACGTTTCTCAAGCTCATCAACCAAGTAGTTGAACACTTCTTTAGCGCCAGAGGCGATTCCTGATGTTCCCATACCTACTTTAATCTGCACTAAGGCTTCGGGGTTGTCGGCTTTTTCGCGAAGATGCACCTTCGATTGAAGGTTTTCTTTCATCTTGCGCAAGTCAGCTAATGATTTAACTTTTGCCATTCTATCTTCTTTTGGTTTAAACAAAAACTGGTTATTTCGTATAATTAATTGATTCTAAGTTCTCTTCTATCATTTCTTTTATAAACCGCATAATTTGCGGATTGGAAATAGAAACATTGTCTAATTCGTTTTTTATTTCTCGGGTGTCAAAGATATATTCATTTGATTGTTTGGCATGTATGTATACCACATCAATTTTTTGATCAGTGGCTGCTAACATAGTCACAACCCCTGCAATGTCCCCAATAACAGGACGATCCACGTTTTTATGTTTGAAAACAGCTTTTATGGTCGTTCCCTTTCCTAATTCTGATTCTATATGAAACGAACCGTTTGTTCGTTCTGCATTCAATTTAAGCAACGGAATACCCAGACCAACCTTGCGTGTTGTTCGACTAGTCACAAACGGGTCGCAAACTGCCTCAAGTTTATCTTCGGGTATGCCTTCTCCGTTGTCGCTAATTGTAACAACGTAGTTGTCATTATCAAGATCCTCGTTAATCGAAATTTCAATTAACGTTGCCTTGGCTCTAACGGAGTTATTGGCAATATCGAGTATATGTTGGGCAATTTCTTTCATAGCTAGCTAACAATTACTTTTCTTTCTCCTTCATTTTCCAATGCTTTTTTAAATTCATCAAACGAACATTCGTTCATGTATAACACTGTTGTGGCATCGCCAATATTATCAATAAAGTGCGCATCAGAGCTTCGAATAACAGGATATTGAGTGAGAATGGGCTGCATTTTTACATACTCATCAAACGTTGTAAATTTGGAAAGCTCCATGGCATCGGCTTTTATTCCCGGAGGAATAAATCCCAGTTGGGCTATAAGACCATTGGCAGTTCTATCGATATGGGCAGGAATAAATAACCCTCCCAGTTCGTGAACCTTCGCTTCTACCTGCTCAATACTTTGATCGAGTGCAGAGATCAACAAAAACTCTTTTTCATCGAGAATTTCTTCGTCTTGATTTACAATTACCTGATAGCCAAATTTAGTGGGATCGTTTTTTATTGGAGGTAAATGTGCATCGAGGTATTTTTGAAACTCATCTAATTGATCCCAAGTTTCAAAAAAAGCCAGACAGTGCACCTCCTCTTTTGTTGTTACTTCGGCACCCGGTAAAATAGCAATCCCTTTTTCGCAAGCAGCTTGGTGCATAATTTTACACATTAACGTCGAGTTATGGTCGGTAATTCCGAGTAAATCGATGTTTTGCTCACACGCTTTGTCAATAATTTGCATGGGTGCCATTTCGAGGCTGCCACATGGCGAAAGCACTGTATGAGTATGTAAATCTGCTTTAAAATGCTGCATCGAGGCAATTATTTTTTTAACAGGTTATAGAGTTGTCCTGAAATTTCGAAGGTTTTTTTATGTGTTCCCAAAATTGGAATTCCTTCCTCGGCTGCGTGATTAATGGTATCCTGATCGGGTTTAAATCCTTTCACCAAAATAACAGCGGCATGCTCTTTAAGCGATGCAATGGCCATTACGTTTTTGTGTGTTTGCAGGGTAATCCAAATGTCGCCTTCTGACGAAAAACCCATTACATCGCTAAGTAAATCGCTTACATAGCCACCGTAAACCTCTCTGGAAAGATACTCTTCACCGGCATATACCGTAAGATCAAGTTCTTTTACTATGTCTGATACGTTCATTGTTTTCTTTATTTAATGGTTACTTCTTTTGAACTCGTTTCGTTATTGCTAAAACAGAAATAATTATTCTTCAAAGGTTTAAAACAGGGTTTCGTCCTGTGCCCCTTTGCGTTTACAATCTTTTTCCAACCTTTTGTCACCCCAAATTTTCTCTATTCTGTTATGTGCAGTTTCCTGCGATAGTTTCCCGTGCTTTTGCATATGGTTTTGTAAAAAAATACAGTCGGTCAGTGCTGCACTATGCTGCACAATATCTTCGGCAAGTGCCTGACAATTAGGCGCTCCACATGCACCACAATCAATACCCGGTAAGAAACACATTAAGCGGCGCGTTTTTTCCATTTTCACCAATGCTCTGGTCATGTCTTCGTCCATTTTTAGCATTGATCGGGGTTTAACAGCACCAATTCGGCTATTCATTTTCAGGAATGATTCCTGTTCAAATATGGGGTTTGTATCGGTGGTTTTTTTCTGGTCTTTTTTGTATCGGCTGGCTCTTAATTTGAGGCGTTCAACAGTTAAAAATCGGTTATTATGATTTAAGATACCTCCGGCACAACTTTCGTCGCAGGCCCGAATTTCGATAAAATCGATATTCGAAATTTCCTCATCTTCGAGTTGCTCTAGAAAGTCCATTGAATTCATCACGCCATCAATGGCAATGCTTCTACCTTTTGCGTGAGCTGCTTCACCATTGGTGAGGCTCCAACTAAGGGCATCTGGGCTCATGGTGGGTTTATCGGGCAATTCGCGATGCCCTGCTTTACCTTGTTTTAATGCTCTAAAAATTCGATTAAAGATAAAATCCATGTTAATTACACCATTGATCGCCGAGCTTGATTCACCTACTGGACTTTTAATTGCTGCAATTTTTGCAGCACATGGTGTAATGTAAAAAATTCCAATTTCTTCATCTTTCAAGCCCTGATCGACAAGGTGTTTTCTATAAAATTGCGCAGCTATATCAACCGGTGGCTTTAGTTGCATTACATGGTTTGCCAACGACGGGAACTTTACCTGTATCAGCCTGATAATAGCCGGACAAAAAGATGAAATAACCGGACGAAACTCACTTTCCAACTGATATTTTGGGATTTCCTTTTTTAGGAAATCCGCTCCATGCTCCACTTCAAATGCGTGTGTAAATCCCAAATCGAGCATTACAGCAGCAATTTGTGATGCATAATAGCGCGAAGGGAACTGTCCGGTAAGCACGCTGGGGTACAACGCAACCCGGTGTTTATAGTTAAAAATCGTACTAAAATCGTCTTGTTCCACCTGAATTGCATTGGCAGGACAAGCCTTTAAGCACATACCACAATCAATGCATTTATGCTCATAAATAAATGCTTTTCCGTTTTTCACGCGAATAGCTTCGGTTGGGCATACAGTCATACAATGCGTACAACCATAGCAGGCATCGAGATTTATTTTAAGTGCATGATGAAAAAACTGTGGTTCCATGGTGTTCCTTTACTTTAAATAATTGATTATCGTAACCTTTGTACCCTCATCGACTTTACTTTCGAGAGACATTTCGTCGGCATTTTTTTTCATATTGGGCAAACCCATACCGGCACCAAATCCCATTTCGCGTACAGCATCGCTGGCTGTTGAGTATCCTTCTCGCATAGCCTCTTCAATATCTTCGATGCCGGGTCCTTTATCGATAATGTCGATTTTAATTTTTGTGCCGTCGATTTCAACGTACACATTTCCCTTATATGCGTGAGCGCAAACATTAACTTCGGCTTCGTAGAGTGCCACCACAACGCGCTTTATAATTTTGGGATCGACATTAATTTTCTTCAACATTTTCTTCACTTCGCTTGAAGCAATGCCGGCCCTGGAGAAATCTCCTCCTGATATGGCAAATTCGAGCTTCATAACTAAAAGAGTGGTTTAATGTTATTTTGAAATAATATGCCGGCAATATGAAACATCGAATAGGCACTTTCGATAATTGTAATGTGGTTTTCGGCGGCTAACTCAACCATTTCCGGTGCTGCTTTTTTATTGCGTGCCAAAATTATGCATGTAATATCGGCCATTTCGGCTGTACGAATGGACTGCATATTCGATAATCCGGTTAATAAAATGAGGTTATCGGTATCTATTCGAAGCACATCACTCATAAGATCAGATGCAAAACAAACCTTGTACTCGTTCCGGTTAGCGGTATACCCGGATATATTTCCATTAATAAGTTGTGATATTTTTTCGATTGTCATAGGAGCATTTTTTATTTTCGAAGATAGATCAAATCCTAATCCAATTAGGACATCAGCCATATGCTACACATCAGGTTTTCTTATAGTTATTTAGACCGAATACAGATAAAGCATAGCGTTCATAGACAGAAATTACAAACTCAATATTATTTTATTCTACCAAAACTCATATACCATTTGTTATATTGAAAAATTCATGCTGTTTTAAACAAAATGATTATTAAATACTTACATTTACAGGTAGCTTATTGTAACCATATTGAACAGACAATAATTGAAATACTTTAGGCTCATTGCAAGCACGTGTACTGCCTTTTAAACGTATTACGAACTATATTAAAAAAGAAAAATATGGCATATCAACAACCTCCTATTGAAGTGCTGGGTGTTTTAATCAACGAACCCGTAACAGTTGCAACAGACTTGCTGGTTTCTGCAGTTTGCATTTATGCGTTTTTCAAGCTTTTGCCTATTCCATCGCGTGGAAAACTCAAGTTTTATTTGTTGATGTATTTCATGCTTATGGCATTGGCAACAGCTATTGGAGGATTAATTGGACACGCATTTTTGTGGCATTTTACAGCAACATGGGAAAATCCGGATTGGGTGAGTATCATTATTGATAAAATAGCATTTCTCGAATCGCATGAGCCGGCCTATGCATGGAAGCTGCCCGGTTGGATCATTAGTATGCTATCGATTATGTACGTAGAGCGTGCTGCTATAGAGCAAGTCAGGCCTGTGGTAAAACCAGGTGTTGGACGCGCATTCCGGTTAGTAAACTTGTTTGAATTGGTTTTGTTTATGGCAATTACACTGGCGACACTGAATTTTCGCTATGTGGAAATCCATTCGGGATATGGATTAATGTTTGTCGTTCTCAGCTTGCAAAGTTACGCCTACTATAGAACTAATAGTCAGGGAAGTAAACTATTTATTATTGGTGTTGCCGTAGCAGCCGTTGCGGCTCTCTTCTACATGTATGAAATTGGAATCAGCAAATGGTTCAATCATTTCGATATTAGTCACACACTCATGGCTGTAAGTGCATTCATTTTCTATAAAGGTTCCGTAAGAATGCTGAAGGATGATAACAGTCGGCTTTCGCGATACTAAAAAACATATTAGGACTAAAGAAAAAAACCTCGGCTAAAATGTAAACTTAGCCCCAATTGTCGGGAATGCTTCAATTTTTTTTGACCCGGGAATAAAATTGTGCGAAATTTCAATTTCGCCTCCGACAGCAATAGCCGATGTTAGATTATACCATATTTGGGGTTCGGTTATTACAACTACTTTTTTACCGTCGGCCCGAAAGTCGGCATTAAGCTGATCTTGCGTCCATACATCGATAAAGCCCGACAGGGTGATGCGGTTATTCCATAACATAGAAAACCACGTAGCAGTCCATTGGAAATCGGCCCCTTCACGGGCAGCATCGTCGAAACGGTAACCAAAATATGAGCCTAATGATACATTTCCAACTTGGTGCTGGCCGGAAACACCAACAATTCCAATATTGCTAAAAGCCGTATTAAACGCCCCTACCCGACTACTATAAAGCATCCCGCCGTTATATTCTACATGCAATGCTACCGGGGCTTTCCAAAACTTTAAGTCGCGTGCTATTTCTAAATACGCCAAATTAGGCTCGTGATGCGCTCCATTAAAATCCAAATCGATAAACCAAAAGGTTGACCCCAGGCTATCGGGTTTAAACATTTCAAAGGTTGCTGTTACATAGTCGCGATTATTCGATGCTATGGAGTTCGATTTCGTGAAATCGTAATGCAATTGCAGGTTTTGCGCTAAAGCTGATCCACCAATAATAGCGAGTAAGAGTAATAGAGCTAGTTTTTTCATAATTAACAGTCTTGGTTATTTCAGGACACAAAAATAAGGTTTTACCCTTTAACATGTATGAATCTAATTGTTTTTTTCAATGACGGTGGAAGTGTCCCAGCCTATCATAAAGGCTCTATTCAGCGCCAGTAAAAAATCCACTATATTTTTGATATACCAAGTAATAAGCGTTCAGAAACAAGCATTATTAAAATGAAGCCCCCCCGTCAGCAACCTATAACTGTTTTCAAAAAGAAAATAACGCAGTTATTGGGTGTTGATGGCGGGAATAATTTAGCTTAGTTTTATTGGGGAGCGTTTCTACACTTTGAAAACTACAAATAGAATTGTATATTCGTGCCGTCGAAAATAATACAGCGCATAGAACCATTTTAACTTTTTATCAAACTATAAAATATACTAAAAATGAGTAAACAAACCATTTCAAAACAGCTGAACCGACCCTTTCAAGCAATTTTTTTCGTTCTTGTATTAGCAATTTTGGCGCCCAATGCTATGGGGCAAAAGAGCGGCAACCAGTTATTGATGAAAA
>JAWOEM010000418.1:0-2806 GCA_046482785.1 Salinivirgaceae bacterium | reverse complement strand
AGATTGCAACCCGCGATCGTCGGCTCCCCAGCAAGAAGAAGAAAACACCCAGCGCCCGGGTTTGGCAAATGGCATGGGACGCAAACGCGGCAATGCCAATGGCGCCGGTCGCGGATTAGGACGTGGCAGAGGTCGAGGAATGAATAAAAACAGATAACCGAGGATCTAATTCCTTTCACGACAAAACAACATTGCCACTCAAAATGCGCAAGAAGAAAGATTGAAAATTATGGTATGCTTACGAATTCCACGAAAGTGGTAATCGGAATAACAAGCGAACCAACTAAACGAAGCGTTAATGCATAGTAACTGTTTTTTCTGTCATTTAAAAACACTTGAAAAGCAAATTGAAAAATTCGAACCATCCGAAACAGTGCGTCAAAACATGATTGCAGCATTTGTACAACGGTTTGGCGAATTACAAGGGAAAAATAATCCGGAAGTAGCACGAGAGCTACACGCCATTATTCGAAACCACATTGGTGAGACAGATCCCTACTCAAAAGAAAAGGCAGAAGGCAATCGAAAAGCATTGGAACTGCTTCCACAATGGACTGCGAGAATTAAAAAGGCTTCAAACCCGGTTTTTGAGGCCTTTAAATTAGCATTGGCTGCCAACATTATTGATTTTGGTCCCAATCATCAATTCGATATTGAACAAGATATTGAACGACTATACAATCAAGAACTTGCCGTAAATGATTTTCAGGCTCTGAATAAACGCCTAAAAACTGCCCGGCGTGTGTTTTACATTGGCGATAATGCGGGAGAAATTGTATTCGATAAGTTTTTACTGGAACAAATTGATGTTCCCGAAAAGTATTTTGGAGTACGTGGTGCACCTATTATTAATGATGCTTTACTGTCTGATGCTAATGAAACAGGTATAGACAAAATAGCAACGATAATTTCCAACGGAAATGATGCACCCTCTACGCTCCTACACCTTTGTACAGACGATTTTAACGCAGTTTTTAATACATCGGATTTAATTATTGCCAAAGGAATGGGCAACTTCGAAGGATTAATGAATATGAACGATGAACGGCTGTTTTTTGCACTTGTAGTAAAGTGTCAAGCCATTGGCGATTTACTTGGGCAAAAAAAAGGCGATACAGTGCTTATTAACAGTACAAAAGTTAAATCGATAACGGCAAAAAGCTTTTAACAAAAACCCACCATAGTTAAACAAAACCAAAACCACACGCCTACATCATGAATAAACGAATTGTAATAGCAAGCGGAAAAGGTGGCACGGGAAAAACAACCATTGCAACAGGTCTGCAATACACATCGCGTAAGCACTATAACAGAAAAACCGTATTGATTGATTTCGATGTGGAAGAACCCAACGACCATTTGTTTTTCTCATTAAACCAACCCGATACATCTTCGGTTGTGACGCAACCATTGCCAGTAATTGATGCTAACAAATGTACATTTTGCGGAAAGTGTAAAGAGGTATGCGCATTTAACGCGGTATCTTTGGTAAAAAGTGCAGGTTTTGCAGAAATATCAGCCGATTTATGTCACTCATGCGGAGCCTGCCTGGTGGCCTGCAAGGATCATGCAATTACAGAAACACCGCATCCCATAGGAACAGTAAATTCTTATTACCAAAATTCCGAATTGGTTCTAAGAGAAGGTCGCCTGAAAGTAGGAGTTCCGCATCAGACATCACTTATCAGGGAACTAAAAAAACACCACGTGCCCGATACCGAACTTGCAATATTCGACGCTCCTCCGGGAACCAGTTGCCCGGTTGTAACCACTATTGAAGGCGCCGATTTAGTGATTGTTGTAGCCGAGCCGTCGCCATTTGGGTTAAACGACATGAAATTACTTGTTGAATTATTAAAAGACATAGGCTTACCCTTTGGTGTGGTAATAAATAAAACCGGAACAGGTAGTTTGGAAATGGAAAACTACTTGCAAAAAAGAAAAATCGATATTATTGATAAAATTCCATTTAGTGAGTCGGTTGCAAAAGCCTATTCGAAAGCCAACATCCAAACCCTCACCGACAACACAAATTTAGAAGCCCATTTGGGAAAAATTTGGCAATATATTATCGACAAAGAATTATAATAAAACCAGAGGCCGTTGTAACGAAGAAATTACGGCAATATCTCAAAACCCATAATAGGCAAAAGCAACAGTTAAAACACCAATTGCTAATGAAAGAAATAACAGTTTTAAGCGGCAAGGGCGGAGCAGGCAAAACAACCATCACGGGCGCACTCACAACCTTATTAGAAAATACGGTAATTACAGATTGTGATGTAGATGCTGCAGATTTGTATTTGCTATTGCAACCAACTATTATCGAACAATATGCCTTTCCCGGAGGGGCAAAGGCTATTATTAACAATAATCTTTGCGTGCATTGCAATAAATGCATTGATTATTGCCGATTCGACGCGCTCCATTACAAAGACGACAAATTGGTTGTAAACGAATACCATTGCGAAGGCTGTGGTTTATGCAAAAATATTTGCCCAGCAGATGCAATTTCCATGATGCAAGAATTTAGTAACCATTGGTATATATCGGAAACCCGAAATGGAATAATGATACACGCCCGCATGAAGCCGGGAGAAGAAAATTCCGGGAAATTGGTTGCCAAGCTACGTACCATTGCACGCGAAAAAGCCAAAACAACAGGAGCAGACTACATAGTGAACGATGGGCCTCCGGGAATTGGCTGTGCCCCAATAGCATCGGTAACAGGAGCAGATTTGGTGATTATGGTAATTGAAGCCAGTAAAAGCGGGTTCCATGACTTTAAACGAGCCGCAGAACTTGT
>JAWOEM010000538.1:0-7233 GCA_046482785.1 Salinivirgaceae bacterium | reverse complement strand
TATTGTTGACTCCAATGGTGAGGTATGCCGTTTCGTAGTGTTTCGCTTGCGCAGATGTGGTGAGCGTAATAAAAAGTTCGGGGTAATCAGACAATAGCATGGCTGAGTGCACTTCGTAGGAGTAATAGTGCGCCGGACAGCAGTTCCATTCGCAAAAGTCGTATTCTTTTTCGGTGTAGTGGGCATGGCTTGCAACCACAAATGGGAATTCATAACCAGCGGAGTGAATAAAGGGAATGGTATCGTTTTCTCCGTATGGAATTATTTTCCGCTCGGCATCAGTTAGTGAGTAATTTGCATCTTCAACGGGATCCTTATGGCAGCATCCGCTGAGAAGAATGGCGATGATAAATAGAATTACAATTCGCATATGAGTTGTTTTTTTGCTGTAGTTGAGCGTTGTTGTTTTGTAGCTGGTATTTGCACCTTCCTGTTAGTTGGCAAGTGAGGTGTCAATTTTGGTGAATTATTGTGTTCTTTTATTATGCACAGCCTATGTAAATTCGTCGGCTAATTTAGCAAATACTCGTTTAGCCGATTGTTTTTCGTAGAGTACTTCATGCACAGCCCTGGCAATGGGCAGTTCAAGGCCGAGAATATCCATAAAATGTGCAATTCCTTTTGCACCGTAATATCCTTCTGCAATTTGGATCATTTCCATGCGGGCATATTTTACGCTGTAGCCTTTGCCAATCATGGTTCCAAAGTTACGGTTTCGGCTGTATTGAGAGTACATTGTCACTAGTAAATCACCCATGTATGCCGAGTCAATAATGTCGGCATTCACCCTGCACACACGGCTCATGAAAGTGCGCATTTCGCGTGCAGCGTTGCAAACCAGCACTGCCTGAAAGTTGTCGCCGTAGCCAAGACCATGATAAATTCCGGCAGCAATGGCATACACGTTTTTTGCTACGGCAGCAAATTCTGCTCCTACAATATCGTGCGAAATATTTACTTTAATGTAATAGTTCTGAATAAGTGTTGATACCTTTTTTGCCACTTCCACGTTTTCGGAAGCAACGGTCAGGTAGGTAAGTTTTTCCGATGACACTTCTTCTGCGTGGCTTGGGCCGGCAATCATGGCAAAATGGTCGCGGGGCACCTGAAACTCTTTGAGCAGATAATCGGCAATAATATCGTTTGTTTCGGGAATGATTCCCTTAATAGCCGAAACCACAATTTTTTCTTTCATGGAGGCGGTTGATTTTGCCAGCACTCCGTGTAAAAAGGCCGAAGGAACGACCAACACAAGGAGCGTTGAAGCCTCGATGAGGTCATCGATTTTTACGGTGACCCGTAATTTATCTAAATTTAAACTTGCCGAGGGCAAGTAGGTAGGGTTGTGTCCATGAGCATAGATGTGCTCACGGGTTTCTTGTGTTTGAACAAACCAGTTAACGTGGTACCCGTTTTTCAAAAACAAATCTACTAGTGCTGTACCCCAGCTACCACTACCTATTACTCCGATTATTGTATTCACAATTTTTATTTTTCAGTTGATGTTAAGTGCTTTAGACGGAAACTTTTTGATTCTGTTCCGCCTGTTGTGCCTTTGGAAATGTGTTTTCCGTGGCTTGAAAATCCAATGAATTGTTTTTGTAAAGCAACGCAAAGAAACCCAATTCAGCTGTAAATATCAATTTTATTCCTAAAAATTGTTTCTGTAAAAAAACAATGCCCTGCTTTTAAAGCAAGGCATTGGAGTTTTTTTGCATGGGTCTGTTAGCGCCCATTGGCTACTTTTATCAATCGTTTTTTCGATTTTACATCTACAATAGTTTTGGCGTTTGCATTGCCTTTTTCTTTATTTTGACTAATGCGAACGGTCATATAATACTCTGTTCCGGGGAGTAGCTCACCAAGGTCGGCATCATCTCCATTATTGTTGTTTAGTATGTTTGTATAGGCTTGAACGTAGTATTGTTGCGGTTCCAATTCATGAAAATATGCTTCACCACTATTGTTTGTGGATGTATGGTTGTATAGTGGAGTCCCCGCATTCCACGCCTCTTCAGTGGTGAATAGTTTCACAGAAGCTGTTGGTACAGCGTTTCCTGTCGACTTTTCTTCCACAAATATGGTTAGGTAACTGTAAGGATCGAGTGTTACCGTTATCTGGTCTGTAGTCGACTCTGTTAGCGGGTTCTCAGTGTAGTAGTTTATTGTTTCTCCGTTTGCTGATACTGAGAAATAATATACTTGTGGAAATAAATGGTTAAAAAGCACCACTCCGTTGCTAGAGGTGTATTGTATAGAGCCTATCATATTCTCATTATTTAATACATCAGCTTCGGTATTGTATAGTTTTACTGCTGCATTGTTAATAGGGGTTCCATCAATATCCTGTACAGTGATTTCCAGTTTTGTGGCGGCTTTAATATCAATGTTTATTTGCGTTGATTCTCCTAGTTGAGTAGGAGTTTCCATGTAATGTAGCCCTGTGTTATTGTCGTAGCTGAAGTTTCCATCTTCATAAATTACACCTATATAATATTGCTTTTCGCCTAAATTATAGAAAAGGGCTTCGCCATCTTGGTCGGTTTCTACATTGTTTTCGTCGATATTGGCTGCCGGAGTTCTGTTGCGCCATGCTTCTTCGGTTTCGTAAAGGGTTACAACTGCATTTTCTATGGTGTTCGATGTCTCGTTTTCGAAAACTTTAACAACTAGTGCTGAGTTGTTTGGGTCGAAAGTAATGTAGTTCATGTTATTTGTTGAAGCAGTTAGAGCACTTTCAGTACTGTAATTATTTGTAACTCCATCAACGGTTACAGAGTAAAAGTACTCTTGTTCAAACAAATGCGAAAATTTGGCCTGTCCGCTTGCGATGGTCTCTTCAGTTGCAAGTGCATTTGTGGCATTGATCATATCAGACTCATTATCGTAAAGCTTTACAATAGCATCTGATAGCCCCATGTTTGCGAGGTCTTTCACCACAACGGTTAGCTCTGTGGCAAGTTGAATATCAATGGTTTCATTTAATCGTGCGCCCAGCTGAGTACTCACCATATCGTAGTTTCCACTGAAATTATCATAGCTGTCATACGTTCCGTCGTATACTACGCTAATGTAATATTGCCTTGCCGGAAGCCCTGTGAATAAAGCATAACCAAGTAAATCGGTCTCTTTTCCGTTTGAATAGTTGTCGTTTTGGGCTTTAAAATCATCTTCGTTCATGTAAAGTCTAACCATGGCTCCATAAACAGATGTTCCATCTTTTTGAACAAAAATTTCTAGTTTTGCTTCGTCATCGTCTTCTTCAACAACGCAAGATTGGAACGTTAGCGGAAGGGCAATAGCTGCCAGTAGAAAATACTTTAATGCTTTTTTCATAATGGTATAGTTTTAATTAATAGTTTTTTGTCTTTTTATCAATAAAATACCGCAAAATGCGCCGCAAATATTCATGTATTGAAATGATGCAGAAATAAATTGCGGAGTCCTGTCACTAGTGAGTTGCAGAATTGGATTTATCCTGAAATTATTTCGTCTTCATTTTGATGTCTATACTCAATTTTATTTTCATTTCTTGTCCCATTTGTTGTGTCAAAATAGTCATTTCCATGTGCAAATTAGATTGGATAATAAAGCTACGCTGCATGTCAAAAAGCACCCATCCGTGTACGGTGTTGCTTCCGGGAACAGTCTTAATTCCTTCCTTTTCGGCATTCAACTCCAGTGTTCCCGATGGCTCAATAACTACGTACCGCTTGTTTTTACTTATGCTTCTTACCAAATAGTGGATGTCTTTTGCAAATTGAAGGTTCGCCGCAGATGATGTTTCCGCACCTCCGGAGTATGTTGAGCCGGGGGCAACTGCATTTTTTGGAAATGGAATGAAGGTGTTCTGGATAAATTGGTCGGCCGCACTGGAAATTTGTTCGCGAATTTGCAATGCTTCATCGGTATCGAATCCTTGCAAAAGGGAATCGATAGATGTTTCAATAATTTTTCCTTTCGGACTAATAACAGTCCTAACCGGGTTATTGAGCAGTGGCGATAGCGATCGTCCCAACATGCTACCCATAGGATTGTTATCCGTGTCGGAATCGTAGTTGATGACTTGCGGTCCGTTCATTTGCATGGCAATGCGGGTAAACTGAAGTGTTAAATGGCCAAGTTCATCGGTTACATCGGTAACAATACATTTGCTCTCCATTTGCATGGCAATAGGCATTTTTTGCCCCATAAACTCCATATTCAGATTGTAATCCATTTTTAAGTGTGTCGAATCGTCCGGGGTAAAGCGGTAAACTAGTTCCGTTGAATCTTCTGTGGTGGCAGAAAATTCGGGAATGCCCGATTCTGTATCAAAATTAATGGATACGTCCTCTGCTTCTTTTTGATTTTTGGATTCTTTCTGTGGATTTTCACAACCGATGAAAAGAAGTGTCGATGCTAGAATAATTAGTGTTCGAGTCATTGTTTTTATTTTAGGGTTTAGTGGTGTATGCTCGTGTGCGTGTGTTTTATTTATAATGGAGCAATAAAGATACTGTTTTTTGCAATTATAGCAGCTGCATTGGTAAAGTTTCCTGCATAATACAGGAACTTATAGTAAGCATAACACAGAAAACGACGAATGGTTGCTTTTTTTATTCGGTAATGCTTCCCGAATTGTCGAAAGTTCCTATAATTCATTACTTTTGCAAAAAAAAAACGGAAAACTATGTCAGACGATAAGAAGGTTATTTTTTCCATGGTGAATGTTAGTAAGCAAACACCACAAGGAAAGGTTATTTTGAAAGATATTTACCTGTCGTTTTTCTATGGAGCCAAAATTGGTATCCTTGGATTAAACGGTGCAGGAAAATCGACGGTGTTGCGCATTATAGCCGGGTTAGATAATGAATACGAAGGTGAAGTGCATTTTTCTCCAGGGTATTCGGTTGGCTTTTTGCCGCAGGAGCCCGAGCTTGATGACCAAAAAACGGTTATGGATATTGTGAAAGAAGGCGCGCAAGAAACGGTCGATCTTTTAGAGGAGTACGAGAAAATTAACGCCTCGTTTATGGATGAGGAGGTGATGAATGATCCGGAAAAGATGGATAAACTTATTCAGCGACAGGGGCAAGTGCAGGAAAAGCTTGATCAGACAGAGGCATGGGATCTGGAATCGAAACTGGAGCTTGCAATGAGCGCTTTGCGTACACCACCCGGCGATACGCCTGTAAAAGTGCTTTCCGGAGGTGAGCGTCGCCGCGTAGCTTTGGTTCGTTTACTGTTGAAACAACCCGATATTTTATTGCTCGATGAACCTACCAACCACCTCGATGCCGAATCTGTGCACTGGTTGGAGCAGCATTTACAACACTACAGCGGAACGGTAATAGCCGTTACTCACGACCGGTATTTTCTGGATAATGTAGCCGGTTGGATTCTGGAACTCGACCGTGGCGAAGGTCTTCCTTTTAAAGGAAATTACTCTTCATGGCTTGAGCAAAAAATGAACCGCCTGCAACAGGAAGAAAAGCAGGAAAGCAAACGCCAGCGTGCGCTGAAAAACGAACTTGAATGGGTTCGTAAGGGAGCTAAAGGCCGCCAGAGTAAAGGAAAAGCCCGTTTGAATAGCTATGAGGCTATGCTGGAACAAGATATTAAGCAAAAAGAACAGAAAATTGAAATTCCTATTCCAAACGGACCGCGTTTGGGTGCCGAAGTCATTAAAGGAATCGATTTGGCCAAGGCGTTCGATGATAGGCTGTTGTTCGATAACCTTAATTTTGAATTGCCGCAGGCAGGAATTGTAGGTATAATTGGACCAAACGGTGCCGGAAAAACTACATTGTTTCGAATGATAATGGGAGAGGAGCAACCTACCGAGGGCGAAATAAAAATTGGCGACACAGTCGAAATTGGGTATGTCGATCAGGCGCACAAAGACCTTGATCCCAATAAAACGGTATACGAAGTCCTTAGCGAGGGACAAGAAGAAATTCAGGTAGGTGGCCAGTTTATCAATGCCAGAGCATACACCAGTCGGTTTAACTTTAGTGGATCAGACCAACAAAAGAAAATTGGCGTTTTATCGGGCGGGGAGCGTAACCGTTTGCATTTGGCCATGACTTTAAAAACCGAAGCCAACGTGCTGCTGCTCGATGAGCCCACGAACGATATCGATGTAAATACATTAAGGGCACTTGAAGAAGGGATTCAGAGTTTTGCCGGATGTGCCGTAGTGGTGTCGCACGATAGGTGGTTTCTCGACCGTATCTGTACGCATATATTGGCTTTTGAAGGCGATTCGAACGTTAAGTTCTTCGAAGGTACTTATACAGAATACGAGGAGAATTTGAAAAAGCGTTTGGGTGGCGATATTATTCCAAAACGCATTAAATACAGAAAACTTACCCGCTAAAGAAATTAGTACGCATAGCGTAATTTTTAAATTTTGGGCGTTTAATAAAAAAAAGAGGCTGTCAAAACTCGGGATTATCCGTTGGTTTGACAGCCTCTTTAGTTATGAAAAATGATTTCTTAGCAAGGAGTGTTTACTTCAGCCTTTTTCTCCTTTTTCTCTGTGGTTTTTGTACCACATTTTGTAGTTTTTGTGTCGCATCCGGCAGCTTTTTTCTCTGCAGCTGTTGCTCCACAGTTGGCAGCATCGTGCTTTGTTTCTTTTGCTTCAGCTTTTTCTGTGCCACAGTCTGAGTGGTCGTGGCTTTTGGCTTCATCAGCTTTAGCATGGTCGCAATCTGAATGCTTAGCATCGGCCTTTTGTGTTGTTTCCTGCTTCGCTTTTTCGTCTACATTTTTGCTGTTTGCAGTGTTGCACGCAACAAAAAATCCGGCAACTGCCAACATTAAAATTAACTTCTTCATAGTGTTCCTACCTTTTTTTGATTAATACTTCTATTCTGATTTGTTTTTCCCTTTCTTCAGCTCACCTTATGATTTTCCGGATTGAAAATCGGATGGTTGGATTTTGGAAAAAACGATACTAAACTCCAAATGATCAACAACAAAGATATAAAATGGTTTGAAAAAATACTGTTAAAATGGAATAAAATATCTTTTTTTCGTGGAAGCAGCGTGAATACATTTGCAATTGCTCGGCGCAGCTATCCGTATTTTTGGCGATCGCTTTAACGTATGGGATAGTTTGGATATTCGGCTCTGGCTCACTTAGGTGTGTGCCCGAAATTTAATTCAAAATCGGCTGTGTTTTTAATATTCGGGATCAGCATTTTGATCTTTGGCATTTTCTCTTTTTGTTTTCGTAAGATTGAG
>JAWOEM010000531.1:0-4462 GCA_046482785.1 Salinivirgaceae bacterium | reverse complement strand
AATTAAATTGAACATTCAAAAGTATTAAATTTTAGTCATTTACAATATTATCAGATTTTAGTAAAATTTGACTTTTGCGAACCAATAACTTCTATGGCGGGCAAGATGCAATGTGCCAAATATCGGTAGATTTTTCGCTTTTCTTCTTGCGGGACGGCAAAAAAAAATAAATCTTTTTTCTTTCAAATCAGTCATTACGTTTTCCCAGTATTTCGTTTTCAATTCATTCATTTCGTTTCAAGTTTGTACTTCATTGTCTTTCCTCGCCTTGTTGGTAACTAGTTTACATCTACCATTAACTCTCTATAGCTACCCACCGTTCCGGCGATAAGCGAATGTTCGCTTATCTGTTTTTTTTTAAACCGTTTAAAAAAACGGATAAGTGTGGTTCAGTAATTACTTTCCAAATGTAACAAAAATTATCGAAGGCTATTTGCGTCTGTCTATTTTTTTAGGCATGGGTTGCGGGCGCCGGAGTGGCGCGGCTTGGTTTTATGAGAACGTAATTGCTTCCGGTTTTCGGAAAGGGTTTTATGAGGAAAACGCTCACTAAACAGGACGATAAGTCCATTAAACACCCTAAAAAGCATAATGCATAAAGACTGGCAAACAATGCGAAGCATCATCAAACAAGTTGCTTTTACAAAAGCAGCTCCCCTCCTTCCATAAAGTAACCGTGCTAATCGTTCGCTATGTGCACGTCTAGTTCAATCTCCTCACTGGGCTTCAATGTATTATACTTTTACAACCATCCAATTCCGCCTAAATTTCAAGTCTCTACCTTAATTCCGCACCCGACGGTACTTTCTGAAGTTTATTGGGCCTCGTTTGAGGAAACGTTATGGTAGATAATTGATACAAAAATGAAAAATCGCGGCATTGTATCGCAGAACACTGCGAAAAAAGTAGTTATGGGTGAACATATAGGTTGGGGTAAAATAACGTTGTTTTTATAAATGAGCAGATTGAAGTCAAGTGCGAAACTTTAGTAAACAAATGTTGGGAACAAAACGTCAACCATTATAAATCATAAAAAACGATCGAAATGGAACATATTAAACTAAACGGAATTGACAAAGAAGCATCGAGAATTGGTCTTGGTACGTGGGCCATTGGTGGATGGATGTGGGGTGGAACTCAGGAAAGAGAATCCATTGACACAATTCTAAAAGCATTGGACAAAGGCATAAACCTAATCGACACAGCTCCCGTATATGGATTCGGTACTTCTGAAAAAATTGTGGGAAAGGCACTAAAAGAGTACGGCAAAAGAGATGAGGTCGTATTGGTTACCAAGGCCGGATTAGACTGGAAAGATGAAAAGCCCTTTCGAAATTCATCCAAAGCCCGGTTGCAAAAAGAGATTGATGATAGTTTACAACGCTTGCAAACCGATTATATTGATGTGTACATGATTCACTGGCCAGATGCGATGGTAGATTTTAGCGAAACAGCGGCTGTGATGGAATCATTAAAGAAGGAAGGAAAAATTAAATCTATTGCAGTAAGCAATTATAGCCCTAACCAAATGGATAAGTTCCGCAAAGGCGGACAACTTGATGTGTGCGAACCTCCCTACAATTTATTTGAACGTGGAATAGAGGCTGATGTGTTGCCTTATTGTAAAGAAAACGATATCAAAACCCTTGTATACGGCGCCATTTGCAGAGGGTTGCTTTCCGGAAAAATGACCTCAAAGCGTAATTTTGAAGGAGATGACTTGCGTAAAGTAGATCCTAAATTTCAGGGTGATCGGTTTGCAATGTACCTAAGTGCGGTTGCTAAACTGAATCAATTTGCACGTGACAATTATGGGAAACGGGTAATTCACCTTGCTGTGCGTTGGCTACTCGACAATGGCGCAGATATTGCCCTGTGGGGAGCTCGTAATTCGGGGCAGCTAGCTGTTATTGATGATATGATGGGCTGGAGCTTAGATGCCAATGCAATGAAAGAGATTGAAAACATTATTGATAAGGAAGTTACAGATCCGGTTGGACCAGAGTTCATGGCTCCACCCGCTTCAAAGTAGTATAAAGAAGCAAAGAGCCGGTGAGTTATTTTGCTCACCGGCTTGTTATTTAATCGTTTAGTTTGAATGTTTTTTGAGTAATGTGTATAGCTCTACAGCAGCCGCATTCGATGAAGCCGGATTTTGCCCCGTCACCAAATTGCCATCTTTGACCACATGTGATTGCCAATTTTCTGATTTCGAGTAAATTCCACCATTTTGCTTTAGCATATCTTCCACTAAAAAGGGTACTGCATCGGTTAGTCCTACTGCTTTTTCTTCATGATTAGAAAATCCGGTGACTGTTTTTCCCTTCACCAGCGGTTGGCCATTAACGTCTTTTACGTTTTTTAGGGCTGCTGGTGCATGACAGACCAGCCCTATGGGCTTACCCTGTTTATTAAATGCTTCGATTAATGTTGCTGAAGTCTCACTTTCAGCAAGATCCCAAAGCGGGCCGTGTCCACCGGGATAGAAAACCGCATCGAAATCTGCTGCATTCACAGCATCTAACTTGACGGTGTTATTAATAACTTGCTGCACAGCTTTATCTTTCATGAAACGCCTTGTAGCATCCGTTTGACTTGATTCTGACTGGCTTCGTGGGTCTATGGGAGCTTTTCCTCCTTTGGGAGAGGCTACCGTTATTTTCACTCCTTTGTCAAGCAGTGTATAATAGGGGGCAGCAAACTCTTCCAGCCAGAAACCCGTTTTTTCCCCTGTATTTCCCATTTCACTATGCGATGTTACTACAAACAACACCTTTTTTTGATCTGCATTTTGCTGACCAGTTGACAATAAGCTGCTTAAACTGAATACCAGTATTAAGAAATATGAAATTTTCATCGTTCTATATTTTAGAGTTTAACAATCATTTTACCTTTATTTTTCCCTTCAAACAGGTCTAAAAAGGCTTGTGGAATATTTTCAAATCCCTCCTTAATGGTTTCTGAATAAGTTAATTTGCCCTGACTTAGCCACTCTGCCAATTGGTTGATTCCTTCTCCATGTTTATGGGCAAAATCGGCTACAATGAAACCTTGCATTAAGGAACTTTTCTGAATCAGGAAAGGATGTACGCTTATACTTTTGGGCGGTTTGGTATTGTTGTATACCGAAATGGCTCCGCAGTTAATTGTACGGGAGAATTTATTAATGTTAAAGAGCGCCGCGTCTGAAATTTCACCTCCTACGTTGTCAAAATACACATCCACACCATTTGGGCAGGCTTTTGCGATGGCTTCGGTCATGTTTTGGGTGGTTTTATAATTGATGGCCTCATCGTACCCGAATTCAGATTTGAGCATCGCTACCTTTTCATCTGTTCCGGCAATACCTACTACACGCAAGCCCCGGATTTTACCAATTTGCCCGACCACACTACCCACGGCTCCGGCTGCGCCTGATACAAGCAGGGTTTCGCCCTCTTTGGGTTTTCCTATTTCTGCGAGCCCAAAATACGCGGTCAGACCTGTCATACCTAAAATTCCAAGGTATGCAGAAAGTGGCGCTTTGTCCGAATCTACTTTCATAAGTTCCTCAGCTTTTGCCACTTGCATTTCTTTCCACTGTAGCAAACCCACCACATGGTCGCCTTTTTTAAAATCGCTGCTATTTGATTCCATCACTTCGGCCACCATACCCGATGCCATGGGTTTATTGAGTTCAAATGGTGGAATGTATGATGGGGCATCGCTCATTCGCCCTCGTAAATATGGGTCTACAGAAACATATTTCGTTTTCAGTAAAAGTTCGCCTTCTTTCAGTTCAGGTATGGTTGACTCGGTGATTTCAAAATCTGTAAGTTTGGGCGTTCCTACGGGTCTGCTTTTTAAGTGTATTGTTGGTGTATTCATAATTTACATTTAAAGTGTTTAAATTGTTAATTTAGGCTCTCAGGTCTATGCGGTAATTTTATGGCGCATTTCTAAAAAGGGTGCCATAATAGTGTTCGTCAAAAGCTCAATTTTATGGACAGGCTATATAATAAAGCTTATGTGATGTACTAACAGATTAGGTTTTTTATTGTTTGTAATCAAACCTTATTTCTAAAATTAGAGATAGCCATTTCTGCCATAATTCTGCACCTGTATGTGCGACTGGGCTCAATAGTGCTCGTCAATAAACTCGATTTTCTGCATTTCGACATGCTCAATGTATCACGTTATGCTCACTCAAACTCGTATCACTTACACCAGTATACTCAACGATTTTAGAATTAGAAAAGTATTCGTACACAATTTTATGACGGGATCCGTGATCCTCCAATATCGGCTAAAGTGTAAGGGATTAAACAAATGTTGAAAATAGAGCACAAAAAAAAGCGACAATCGATTTGATTGTCGCTTTTTTTGTGACTCAGCAGGGGCTCGAACCCTGGACCCCATCCTTAAAAGGGACGTGCTCTACCAACTGAGCTACTGAGTCGTTGTTCTTGTAAAGCGGTTGCAA